>CABUQL010000057.1 GCA_902493665.1 uncultured Eubacteriales bacterium | reverse complement strand
CAGTAATATGTTTTAAATAATTCATAATTGTCATCCGACAAAGTCGGCTTATATAAATTTACATATCCAAACATCGTTATTCTACCTTATTTTATATTATTTTTTTAAATTCGGCAATATATTTCACAAAAATTTCTTGTAAACAACACAAATTTTATGTTATACTATTATTTGAAAATATATAATCATAAAAACAGAGGCAAAAATTATGAAAAAACCGATTTTCAAATCATTGTTTCAGGGATTTGATTTCACGCTCTCAACAATTATTTTTTTGTGCAGTATGTTTGGCATAACTGCTATTATGAGTGCGGTTCATTCCTACGACAATTCTTTAAAATACATTATAATTCAATCTGCCGCAACCTTAATCGGTATTACTGGTATGATTGTAATATCTTCAATTGACTACAACTTTTTGGGAAATCTCTCAAAATATATCTATGCGTGTTGCATTGCGCTTCTCGTTCTTGTTCTTCTCATAGGAACAGGTGAAGATATTAACAGTAAAAGCTGGATTCAAATAGGAGGCTTTAACTTTCAGCCTTCGGAGCTTGTAAAAATAGGATTTGTCATAACTTTTTCTTCGCATCTTTCAAAAATTGAAGATGTTAACAAGCCGAAGAACCTTTTAATGCTTTTTCTCCATGCAGTTCCGATTCTTGCGCTTATTATGCTCCAGCCTGACGCCGGAACGGCGATGGTGTTTGTTATTATAATTATCGGTATGCTTTTTGTTGCCGGAATTTCATTTAAATACATTTTCGGAGCAATTGCCGGCATCGGAGTGCTTTTGCCAGCAATATGGCCGTTTTTGCAAACTTACCAGAAAAAGCGTATTTTGGTGTTTTTAAATCCGGAGTCCGACCCGTTGGGTGCCGGTTATCACGTTATACAATCAAAAATTGCAATAGGCTCGGGCAAAATATTCGGCAAAGGTCTTTTTAACGGAACGCAAACCCAGCTGGGATTTCTCCCCGCAAAACACACCGACTTTATATTTGCCGTAATCGGCGAAGAACTCGGACTTGTAGGTGCGGCGCTTGTGTTTTTGCTTCTTATGGCGCTTGTAATACGATGCGTTTACGTATCGAATTTGTCAAAAAACTCGCTCGGAACGTACATCTGCGTCGGAATTGCATTTATGTTTGCCGCACACATATTTGAAAACATCGGAATGTGCATAGGTCTTATGCCTGTAACCGGAATACCGCTTCCGTTTTTCAGCTACGGCGGTTCGTCCGTAATTTCAAACTATATTGCTGCCGGAATTGTAATTAACGTTTACAAACAGCGAAGGCGCATACTCTACTGATTAAGGTACACCATTATTGTCTGACAGTTAATATTTTTAATTTTTAAAACCTAACTCTGCCTGAAGTATTCATAAATATTTCGGGCAGTTTTTTCGTCTATGCCCGGAACCTTCAAAAGTTCTTCAATACTTGCTTTTTTTACATTTTTAACATGTTTTAAAATAAGATTTCTGCGTTTTACCCCTACTCCTTTTATCTTGTCAAGCTCGGACTGTATGTTTCTGCTTTCGCTAAGTTTTCTGTAATACGATATCGCCCTTCTGTGCATTTCGTCCTGAATATTTACAAGAAGCAAAAATCCTTCGCCTGACCTGTCCATCATAATTTCGCCGTCGGGTCCCTCAACGCAGTATGTGTTGTGATTATCATCTTTTTTTATTCCGAAAACAGGAATGTCAAAACCGTATTCCAAAAGTGCGTCTTTTGCCGCATTAAGCTGCCCGAGTCCACCGTCCACAAAAATCACATCGGGCCGTTTGGCGAAATCATCGCCGTTTTTAAGATGCTTAAATCTTCTTCTTAAAACCTCATTCATTGATGCACAGTCATCTGTGTTGTCAACGGTTTTAATCTTAAAAGAGCGGTAATCCTTTTTGTAAGGCTTTGCATCAACAAACGTAACCATAGACGCAACCATATCTTCACCCGCAAATCCTGAAATGTCATATGCTTCAATTCTTCCGGGAATATCATTTAAACAAAGCGAGTTTTTTAAACTTGCAAGAGCCGTATTTTTAAATTTAATGTCACGCAGTATTTTAAGTTCCCTGTTTGAAAGCTCCTTTTTTGCGTTAAGCTTTATCATATTAATAAGCTTTAAGTTTTCGCCACGCATCGGCACTCGTATTGTGACTTTCTTGCCCTTTACGGACGTAAGCCACTGTGATAAAAGCTCCATATCAAAAGGCACACATTTAGTTAAAATCTCATTCGGTATAAAAGACGCCTCCAGGCTGTACTGCTTTATAAAATCGGTTAATATTGTTTTTGTGTCGTCGTTGGTATTTTCAACAAAGTAATTTTCACGTCCTAGCATTTTGCCGTTCCGTATAAAAAACACCTGTATGCAAACCGTTGAATTTAAATTTTCGGTTGCTATGGCATCAATCGTGATGTTGTTTGTATTAACTGCTTTCTGCTTTTGCGAAACGGATTTAACATTATCGATTCTGTCACGGAAAAACGCGGCTTTTTCAAAGTTGAGGTTTTTTGAGCTTTCATACATTTTCTGTTCAAGCTCATTAATAAGCTCATCTGTATTTCCGTTTAAGAATGAACACACCTTATCAATTTTCTTTCTGTATTCGCTCTCATCAACATTGCCCGTGCACACACCCGAGCATTTTCCTATGTGATAATAAAGGCATGGGCGCGATTTATTAAAATCTTCGGGGAATTTTTTCGTGCAGCTTCTGAGTCCGAAAATTTCGCGTATAAGCTCGGTAAGCTCACGTATAACAGAAGTTCCGAGGTACGGTCCGAAATATTTTGCGCCGTCATTTTTCACATTTCTTGTTATTGTAATTCTCGGATACATTTCGTTTACGCTTATTTTTATAAACGGATATGTTTTGTCATCTTTTAAAAGTATATTGTATTTTGGCATATACTTTTTTATAAGGTTACATTCAAGTATAAGCGCTTCAAGCTCGTTGTCCGTCATTATATATTCAAAATCGGCAACGTTTGAAATCATTGCCGCAACTTTCGGCGCATGGTTTTTTGACGTAAAATACTGCTTTACTCTGTTTTTTAAAACTTTTGCCTTTCCGACGTATATAACTTCACCGTCTTTGTCTTTCATTATATACACACCGCTTTTTTCGGGAAGGCTTTTTATTTTATAAGAAAAATCGGGCACAAAATCCACCTCTTTTCACATTAAAACAAAACAGCCTCACAAATTAATGTGAGGCCATATGTATAAGTTTTTTATTGTGCATCTATAAAATTAGAAGAAATTAAGCCAACCAAACTGTCAACAGCTTCTGTTTCATCAACACCGTCAGCAGTAATTGTAACTTCGGTTCCTCTTGTTATACCAAGTGACAAAACACCAAGCAGACTCTTTGCATTTACTTTTCTTTCTTCTTTAATAATCCAAATAGATGATTTAAATTCATTAGCCTTCTGAATGAAGAAAGTGGCCGGACGCGCATGCAATCCCACTTGATTCTGAACCACTATATCCTTGCTATACATACTTTTCTCCCCTTTAAGCAGAATTTCATTGTAACATTCTTTTTTAATAAAATATATTATACATCATACAAATAGCTTTTTCAATACTTTTTTTAATATTTTTTTATTTGTAATAATTATTTGTCAAAAAGATTGAAAAAATTCGTTTTTTATAAATTTTTTTGGTTAAATTTATTTTGCAACAATCAAATTCCATGCGTCAACATAGTATTTATTGTCGGATTCAAAAACTTCGCATTTGTCCAAAACTTCTTTTGAAGGATATCTGCCCTTGTCATTTTTGATGTTTTCCGGCAAAAGCTCTTTTGCGGCCTTATTCGGAGTTGAATACCCGGTTTCCTCCGCATTTTTAAGAGCAATATCTTCTCTGAGCATAAAGTTTATAAACTTTTCGGCCTCTTCTTTATGTGTTGACGATTTTAAAACCACAAAATTATCTACAGCAAGGTTGCTTCCTTCTTCGGGAATTACAAATTTCATATTTTCGGGCTGCTCATCAACCGCACGTGTTCCTTCTCCCGAATACACAAGAGCCATTGCTGCGGTTCCGTTCATAACCTTCGGCGGAATGTCATCAGTTCCGTATGCAAGCACATTCGGCTTTTGCTCAATAAGCACATCTCTTGCTTTGTTAATGTGGTTTGTGTCGGTGTCATTCATTGAATATCCGAGCATTTTAAGCGTCATTCCGATTGTGTCACGCATTGAATAAAGCATACATACTTTTCTTGCGTATTTTTCGTTGAACAAATCTGCCATTTTTGTTATTTCGCCGTCAACAAGGTCTGTATTGTAAAGTATTCCTACAGTTCCTACAAGATAAGGAACGGAATATTTATTTTCCGGGTCAAACGAAAGTTTTGTATAACCTTCTTCAAGATTTTTAAAATTCGGTATGTTGTCGTAATTAAGCTCGGCAAGCATATCTTCATCTATCATCTGCTTAACCATATAATCGGACGGAACAATAACATCATATGTGTCGCCGCCCGCATTTTTAATTTTTGCATAAAGGCTTTCGTTATCATTAAATGTATCGTATATAACTTTTATTCCCGTTTCCTGCTCAAACTGTTCCAATACTCCGTTAGCTATAAACTCGCCCCAGTTATATACTCTGAGCGTCGGTTTATCCGAGCTGCCCGAGTTTTGACAGCCTGAAAACGATAATGCAAGCAAAAGGCACAAAGTAAGTGAGATGATTTTTTTAAAATTCATTGTAAACTCTCCTTTTCATCAGTAATTTTCTATGATTTTTTCCTCTTTTTTGGTTCTGAAATTAACAACAACCAAAAGCAGGAATATCACAACAAACATTATTGTAGAAAGCGCATTTATCGAAGGATTGTATCGCTTGCTTACTGCCGAATAAATGTAAATTGAAAGGTTTGATGCACCCGCTCCTGCAGTAAAAAAGCTGATTACAAAATCATCGACAGAAAGCGTAAGAGCAAGAAGAAATCCCGTAAAAATTCCGGGCATTATTTCGGGCATAACAACTTTTCTATATGCATAAAGTGGCGTTGCTCCCAGATCCTGTGCAACCTCATACATATTCTTATTAAGCTGTGTCAGCTTTGGCAGCACCGATATTATAACATATGGTATATTAAACGTGATGTGTGACAAAAGAAGCGAATATTTTCCGAGCGGAATCCTGAGTGCCACAAACAAAAGCATAAGCGAAACACCTGTTACGATGTCAGGATTGAGCACCGGAAGATACGTTACGCTCATAACCATATTTTTTATTTTTTTATTCATGTTGTGTATTCCTATTGCCGCAAACGTTCCTATAAGAGTTGCCGCAACAGATGAGGCTATTGCAACAAACAAAGTTGTCTGCAAAGCCTTCATAATCTGTGAATCTTTAAAAAGTTTTACATACCAGTCAAACGTAAACCCTTTCCACTGAGACGTCTGAACAGTTGAGTTATTGAATGAATAAACAATCATAACTATTATCGGGGCATACATAAAAAGAAAAATCAAAAACACGTAAAGTTTTCGCATTGCATTTTTCAAAACAATCCGCCCCCTTTGTCTTCTTTTTCATATTTAGATGACACAAGCATTGAAAAGAGTATAAGAACAATAAGAATTATCGACATTGTCGAGCCGAAATTCCAGTTGTTTGCCATAAGGAACTGATTTTCAATAACATTTCCCATAAGCTGTATTGTTCTTCCGCTTAAAATATCGGAAATTGCAAACGTTGTAACCGCAGGCATAAACACCATTGTTATACCCGAAAAAACGCCGGGCAGGCTTAAAGGAAACGTAACGTGCCAAAAAACTTTTCTGTCGTCCGCACCGAGATCTTTTGCAGCTTCCGCAACCGAGTGATCCATCTTTGCAAGCACCGAATTAATCGGAAGTATCATAAACGGCAAAAAGTTATATACCATTCCGAAAACAATTGAATACTGATGATACATAAATTCAACCGGTTTAAGACCCATTTTTGCAAGGAGCGAGTTTATAAGTCCGTTGTTGTCAAGAAGCATTATCCATGCATATGTTCTAAGAAGCAAATTCATCCACATAGGTATAACGAGCAAAAGCAAAAAAAAGTTTTTGTTTTTAAATGTTGAAGTTGCCAGAAAATATGCAACGGGATATCCTATGATAAGGCAGATAACGGTCGAAAGCGCCGCCATCCACAATGATCTCCAAAGCGCTGCCATATACTGCGGCGACGAGAAAAACTTAACAAAGTTTTCCGTTGAAAACACAACTGTTCCTGTGTCCGTTTTAATTGTAAAACCGTAATACATAATGAGAAAAATCGGTATAAGCGTAAAAACAATTGCCCACAAAACATACGGAAACGAAACTAAAGTTTTTTTCATTTACGCTCCTCCTTTTTCATTATATGAATGTCAAAGGGTTTTACCAAAAGTCCGACTTTTTTGCCGACTTCAAACATGGTGGTGTCGTGAACAATCCATTTTTTTCCGTCACAGTCAAGAACCATTTCATAATGAACGCCTTTAAATGTTACGGATTCAACAACGCCTTTGATTTTGCCTTTGTCTTCATCGACAATATACAAATCTTCGGGACGTATTACAACATCGACAAATTCGTTTTTCCCGAATCCCTTGTCAACGCACTCAAAATCAACGTCGGAAATAGTAACAAGACAATCATCTCTCATTATTCCGTCAATTATGTTGCTTTCGCCGATAAAATCAGCCACATAAGCATTTTTAGGCTCATTGTATATATCAACGGGAGTTCCGATTTGCTGGATTCTTCCCTCTTTCATAACAACAACCGTGTCAGACATTGTAAGAGCTTCTTCCTGGTCATGCGTTACATAAATAAACGTTATTCCAAGCTCTCTCTGCATATTTTTAAGTTCAAGCTGCATATCTTTTCTAAGTTTTAAATCAAGCGCTGCAAGCGGTTCGTCAAGCAAAAGCACTTTCGGCTCGTTTACAATAGCTCTTGCAATTGCAATTCTTTGCTGCTGACCGCCGCTGAGCGAATCAACGGAGCGTCTTTCATATCCCGAAAGATTAACAAGCTTTAAAACGTTTTTTACTTTTTCGTTAATTTTTTCTTTGGCCATTTTTTTAATTTTAAGACCGAACGCTATGTTTTCATATACGTTCATATGCGGAAACAAAGCATATTTTTGAAAAACCGTATTGATTTTTCTTTTGTATGCCGGTATTTTTAAAAAATCTTCACCTTCAAAAGTAACCGTTCCGCTGTCTGCCTCTTCGAATCCGGCAATAATTCTTAAAAGTGTTGATTTTCCGCAGCCCGAAGGTCCCAAAAGTGTGAGAAATTCGTTTTCGTCAATATAAAGCGAAATGTTATCAAGCGCCTTTGTGTCGCCGAATGTTTTATTTAAATTTTTAAGTTCAATAAGATGCTCATACATTTGCAAAACCTCCGAATATTAAAAATTGGGCGG
>CABUQL010000056.1 GCA_902493665.1 uncultured Eubacteriales bacterium | reverse complement strand
GCTCACTCTGCGACGGCATAAGAAGCATATTGCTTCCCGCGTATACCCTGCTTGAAAGCGCAGAATTAAATTCTATATTTGCCGCCATTTTGCCCGGATATTTCCACTGAAGGAACTTAAGCAAATCTTCATATCGTTTGTCGCCCGTGCCGAGAACCACAAACTGCAAGTCCATTGAAAGAATTTCGTCGCAGATGTATTCAACAAGGTCAAGCCCCTTATGCGAAACAAGTCTTGAAATCATTGAAATAACGGGAACATCCGGTCTTTCTTCGAGCGGCATTGTCATTTGAAGATATTTTTTATTTTCCAGCTTTTTATCAAGCTCGCCGGGTTTGTAATTCAATATAAGATTTTTGTCTTTGGCGGGATTATATAAATCTGTGTCAATTCCGTTTGTGATACCCGTAATTTTATATTCATACTGCTTTAGTATTCCGCTGAGACCGTGAGCATAGAAGGAATATCTTATTTCATACGAATAAGTTTCGGAAACGGTTGAAACCTTGTCTGCAAGGACAATTGCGCTTTTCATAAAGTTAATGCAGTCGTCAAAAGTCATAACTCCGCGCATATCTTCGCCAAATCCCAAAACTTCGCTCAAAAACTCGTTTGAAGCTTTGCCCTGATACTCGATATTGTGGATTGTGAAAAGAGTTTTAATTCTTCTGTAATCTTCCATACCGCTGTACTGCGTTTTCAAAAATGCAGGTACAAGTGCGGTCTGCCAATCGTTTAAATGTATCACATCGGGCATAAAATCAATATGCATAAGCATTTCAAGCAAAGCTTTTGAAAAATATGCAAATCTTTCGCCGTCATCAAAATATCCGTAACAACCGTCACGGTTAAAATAATACTCATTATCTATAAAGTAATATTTCACTTTTTTATAAACGGTTTCAAATATTCCCACGTGAACACGGCGCCATGAAAGGTCAACACCGAAGCTTGTCACAAATTTAATTTTTGCGTCATTTTTATCTTTTATAGATTTATAAAAAGGAATTACAACACGGACGTCCATATCGATGTTTTTTGCAAGATATGCCGGAAGTCCCTGTGCAACATCGCCGAGACCGCCTGTTTTTACAAACGGTGCGGCTTCTGACGCAGCAAATAATATTTTCATAAAAATCTCCATTCCGCCGCTCTGCATCGGCATAAATAGTAGTGTAAATTATTATCAGACGGTTTCTGCTTTGTGAATTATAAGCGGCGATGTTTCTGCGCCGATAAGCGTTCTTCCTCTTCCTATGCAAACATCCTTGTCCATTATTGTGCAATCAATGCTGCATCCTTTTTCTATAGTTGTACCCTGCATAATAATTGAGTTTCTTACATAGCAACCTTCTTCAATTATTACGTCTCTGAAAATTACACAATTTTCAATGTGTCCCTTTATTGTGCATCCGTCGGCGATAAGACAATCGTCAACAATTGCATTTTCACCGTAAAAAGTCGGCACTTCGTCACGGACTTTTGTATAAATGGGAGCGTCGGGCGCAAAGATGCTTTTTCTCACAGTTTCGTCCATAAGTTTGAAATTGTTTTACACTGTCGTTTCTTAAAACAACGTTGTTAAACTCATACACATTTATATTTATTGCGTTATTGTTAAATTCGGGCTGGAGAAAATCTCTTTCAAAATGATATTTTCCGTGCGCCACGCATTTTTCAACAATCTTTATTAAATACTCTCTTCCTATGATAAACATTCCCATACCGGAAAGCATATCGCGATCTGTTGCGCAGTCAATTGCAAGATCTGTAACTTTTGAATTTTCCATAGTAAGAAGAAGTCTTTTTTCTTCTCCGCCAAACGACGGTTCTTTATTTGCAATAACCGTAATATCGGCACCGGAATTAATGTGCGATTCCAATGCGTCTTCGTAATCAATGTTGCATATTGTTGTTGAATCGGACATTACAACATATTCCTGTTCGCAGTGTTTTAAAAACGAAAGCGCACCGTAAAGAGCCTCAATTTTTCCTCTGTAAACGTCTGTCTGTCCGTTTGCAAACGGAGGAAGTATGAAAAGTCCGCCGTTTTTTCTGTTCAAATCCCATTCACTTCTGGAAATAAGATGGTCCATAAGCGATTGATAATAAGATTTTGTAATTACGCCGACTGTTGTAATATTTGAATTAACCATATTTGAAAGAACAAAGTCAATCTGTCTGTATCTTGCTCCGAACGGAACAGATGCAACGGTTCTGTGCTTTGTAAGATCTCCGAGCGTAGTATCATAAATATTTGAAAAAATAATTCCTACCATATTCATATTATCTGCCCCCTTACGATCATATTATTTCGCCGGGTTTTACAATCTGCTCAATATCAAGCACATTATCTTTACCCACAACACTTATATCCCAATCCTCGTAGTCATCAGGATTTCCGCCGATTTTGCACTTTTTGGCAACGTCAACATTTTCGCCCACAATAGAATACTTTATAACCGCATTTGATGAAATGTGCGTATTGGGCATAATCACGCTGTCGGATATTTCGGCAAATTCGTCAATTGTGCAGCCTGTAAATATTATACTATTTTTAACGTTTCCCTTTACTATAGAACCTTCCGCAACATATGAATTTGACACATTGGCGCTTGTTGTTATAAGACTTGCCGGCTGTGCGTAGTTTCTTGAATATATTTTAAATTTTGAATCCTTAAGTTTTAAATTGCTTGCAGGATTTAAAAGATCCATATTTGCTTCCCAAAGACTCGAAATTGTTCCGACATCTTTCCAGTATCCGTCAAACTGGTAAGCAAAAAGATTTCTGTTATCCGCCAAAAGTTCGGGGATTACATCTTTTCCGAAATCGTTTGAAGATTTCGGGTTTTCTTCATCTGCAATAAGATAACTTTTAAGTATTTTCCAGTTAAAAATGTAAATTCCCATTGAAGCCTTTGTACTCGTCGGTTTTTTCGGTTTTTCTTCAAATGCCGTAATTTTATCGGGATCATTTTTATCTTCCGTCTTCATAATTCCGAATCTTGATGCTTCCTTAAGCGGAACGTCCAAAACGGCAATTGTGCAGTCCGCATTTTTCTGCTTGTGGAATTTAAGCATTTTATTGTAATCCATTTTATAATTATGGTCACCCGAAAGAATTAAAACATATTCGGGATTGTAAATATCTATAAAATGCATATTCTGGTAAATTGCATTTGCGGTTCCCTTGTACCACTCCGATTTTTTGCTTTTTGAATACGGAGGGAGTATGTGAGCTCCTCCGAAGTTTCTGTCAAGACCCCACGGTCTTCCGTTACCGACATAGTTGTTAAGCTCAAGAGGCTGATACTGAGTCAGTATTCCCACCGTATCAATTCCCGAATTAATACAGTTTGAAAGCGGGAAATCAATAATTCTGTATTTGCCCCCGAACGGAACGGCAGGCTTTGCAGTTTTCTCCGTTAACACTTTAAGTCTGCTTCCCTGTCCGCCGGCAAGCAGCATTGCAACACATTCTTTACGTCTTTCAAGCATTATATCACCTCACGTTTTTTATATCAAGATTTAACCGAACCCTTTCGGCAGCTTACGAAAAACATAAATAATTTTTTCGGTTCAATCCTCTTGTAAATTGATAGCTTTTAAATCTGTTTGAATATAACATGATGTCAAAAAAATAACTGCTTTATATAAAATTTGTCACATTACTGTTTTTTGTAAAATACTGTCGACATCGGCGGGATTGTCATTTTAACCGAGTTTTCAAAGCCGTGCATTGATTCTTTTTCGCTTTTTAAAACTTCAAGTTTAGTTCCGTTTCCGCCGTATTTCTTAGCATCGCTTGAAAATACAGGTTTGTATTTTCCCTGATAAGGAACGCCTATTCTGTAATTTTCTCTTTTGACGGGACAGAAATTACATACACATATAATTTCGTTTCCTTTTTTATCGATACGTCTGAAGCTGATTATACTCTGCGAGTTGTCATCGCAAGATATCCAGCCAAATCCGCTCCAGTCAAAATCATTTTCCCAAAGTTCTTTATGATCAAGATAGAATTTGTTTAAATCTCTTACATAAGTCTGCATCTGTTTGTGTCTGTCATAATTTAAGAGCACCCAGTCAAGTCCTTTCGAGAAATCCCACTCTATAAACTGAGCAAACTCATTTCCCATAAAGCTGAGTTTCTTTCCGGGGTGAGCCATCATATATCCGTAAAACGCTCTTAAATTGTGGAATTTATCGTCGTATTCTCCGGGCATTTTTCCGATCATTGAACCTTTGCCGTGAACAACCTCGTCATGAGAAAGCGGCAAAACAAAGTTTTCGGAAAAAGCATACGTAAGCGAGAAAGTAAGTGCATTGTGATTTCCTTTTCTGAAAAGAGGATCTGTTGACATATATCCGAGCATATCGTTCATCCAGCCCATATTCCATTTAAGGTTAAATCCGAGTCCGCCGTCGTATCCCGGTTTTGTAATCATCGGAAATGCCGTTGATTCTTCGGCTATCATGAGCACCGAACGGTTTTCGCCAAACGCTGCGTTGTTGAGAGTTTTCAAAAACTCAACCGCTTCAAGATTAATGTTTCCGCCGTCTTTGTTTGCTCTCCATGTTCCGTCCTGCTTGCCGTAATCAAGATAAAGCATAGACGCTACCGCATCAACTCTTATTCCGTCAATGTGGAATTTATTAAGCCAGAACACAACATTTGAAATGAGAAAAGACATAACCTCGCCTCTGCCGTAATCAAATATTCTTGTGTTCCAGTCGGGATGTTCGTTTTTAAGCGGATCGGCATATTCGTAAAGACAAGTTCCGTCAAACTCATAAAGTCCGTTGGAATCCTTCGGGAAGTGTGCGCCGACCCAGTCTAGTATAACGCCTATTCCCTCTTTGTGGCATTTGTCCACAAATTCCATAAAATCATGCGGAATACCGAATCTTGATGTCACTGCGTAATATCCCGTTACCTGATATCCCCAAGAAGGGTCAAACGGATATTCCGACATAGGCATAAGCTCTATGTGAGTGTAACCCATTTTTTTAACATAAGAAATAAGGTCGTCACCCATTTCTGCAAAACTTAAAAATCCGCCGTCATCTCTCTTTTTCCACGAACCGAAATGAACTTCGTAAATGTTAATCGGTTTGTTTAATACTTTTTTGTTGGAAATCGAGCGTCTGTATGCGCCGTCGTTCCACTTGTATCCGTCTATATCATAAACCTTGCTTGCCGTTCCGGGACGCACTTCAAAATGAAATCCGTAAGGATCGCTCTTGTAAAGGAGCGTTCCTTCTTTTGTTTCAATGCAGTACTTGTAACTGTCATACGTTTCAAGACCCGTTACAAATGCTTCGTAAATTCCGAATCTGTTTCGATCCATAAAGAGCGCATTTTCATTCCAGTCATTAAAATCTCCGACAAGACGGACACTCTTTGCGTTGGGCGCCCACACACGGAATATATGTCCTTTTTTTCCGTCCTTTTCAAAAGTATGACAACCCATTATATTGTATGCATAAAAGTTTTTGCCTTGAGTAAAAAGTTCAAATTCTTTGTCAAGGGCGGCTCCTGTTATGCTTGTTTCTTTAGATTTTGCACTTGGTTTTTTGGCAGCTGTCTTTTTGGGTGCGACCTTTTTGCCAGCAGTTTTGCTCTCTTTCGCAGCTTCTTTTTTTGCAGGTGCTTTCTTTGCCGCTTTTTTTGCAGTTGCATTTACTTTTTTCTTTTCGCCGTCTGATTTTTTAACAGACTTTTTCGCTGTTTTTTCATCTGCTGTTTTTGCAGTTTCTGTTTTTATATTTACACTGCTTTTTGCAGTTTCATTATTCTCGCTTTTTAAAGATGTTTCTATTGTCTTTTTATCCGAAACCTTTTTTGCGGTTTCTCTCCCTTTTTCAGTTAATACTTTAGATGTGTCTTTCCCTGGAGCTGCCGCTGAATTTTTAGTATTCTTTTTCATAAACATTCCTCCGTACAAACTATTGTATCAATTAAATTTATTATACAACAGATTTAATAAAAACGCCAGTAATTTTTAATAAGTTTATAATAAATACGCTACAAACTTTGCTTTTCTCATCGCTTTTTTGTTGATTTATTATATCGGACAAAAAAAATACTGTCAAAAATTTAAAATATATGAATTTATATGCAATTTTATATAAACTCTGTTTTGCCTTGTGCCTGTAAAAATCACTTTGCAGCGTTTATTTTTCCGATTAAATTTCTTCCTGTTTTTTCTGCCAAAACAAGAACATCATAAAACAGTTTTTTGTCAAAATGCTGAAAATGCGATGAAATTTCCATGGAAAAATCACATTTGCAGTTTTTCATTGCGATTGCTTTTGTAATCTTGTCCCAGTCAAAAAGCCCGAAATAAGGAAGGTGGTGCAAATCTTCCCTGTAATCGTTGTCGTGAATATGAAAGACGCCGATTAAATCATCATCAACACTCATAATAAATTCATCGGGTTCAAATCCGGTAAGAGCCGCATGACCTATATCTATGCAGGTTGTAAAATTTTTAGTTCCCAGTTTTTTTACAAAATCGCAAAGCTCTTTCGGCGACCCGAGTTTTCCTGTGTAGCATTGTCTTTTTTCGTCGTAGCCGTAAAGATTTTCAACCGCTATTTTTATATTGTTTTCCTCAGCATATTTTTCCAAACTCTTGTAAAATTCAAAATTATATTTTTCAAAATCAACACCGTGAGGAACAGTTACCGAGTGAATAACAACGTACTTTGCGCCGAGAATTTTTGCAACTTTTACCGAGCGCACGGTTTTTAAATAATCTTCGTTTTCAACACTCATTTTGTCACCGTATGTAAATTTTGAAAAAGGCGCATGAGCCTGATTGCACAAGATATTGTTTTTGTCGAGAATTTCTTTTTCTTTCTTTGCATAAGCACAAAAATCATCGCCCAAAAGCGTGTCATAAAACTTTGACCAGTAAATCGGATAATCAACGCAGTCAAATCCGGCTTTTTTGGTCATTTCAAGACCTTTTTCAGTGCCGAATTCTATAAACATCTGCAAGGCGTCAATGGAAAGAAGCATAAGATATTCCCTCCTTTTTGTAATATAATTTAAGTATACTCTTTTAAGGCGTTTGTGTCAATAAATCCGACGAATAAAACAGGAATTTTAAGGAAAAATATTAAAAAACCAAAAGGATAACTTAAAATGAAAATTTCACTTATAATTCCTGCGTACAACGAAGAAAAATGCATTGAAAACACAATCATAAAATGCATTGATTATATGTCGCAGAATTTTGACGATTATGAAATAATAACCGTTAATGACGGAAGCAATGACAAGACGGAAAAAATCTTAAAAAAATACAAGAATTTTCTTAAGATAATTACACTTTTTGAAAACTGCGGAAAAGGATATGCCGTAAAATGCGGTGTATTTTCTTCAAGCGGTGATTTAATTTTTTTCACGGATGCAGATTTATCTTACGATTTATCTTACATTAAAAGCGCTCTGCCGCTCCTTTCGGACAATGATATCGTAATCGG
>CABUQL010000055.1 GCA_902493665.1 uncultured Eubacteriales bacterium | reverse complement strand
GAAGACGCTTTGCTACTACTTCGGGAACTTTTTTATCCTTCAACGTCTTATCCCCCCTTTCTGAAATGTTACTTTTTTGCAAAAAAGTAACCAAAAAACTTATGTGCAAAACTATCGTTTTGCGGTGGTTTATTTATATGTCCGGCAACCAAGCAGCCGGAATAAACCACAAAATTTAAGAAAACCTCTTGCGGACAATTCATGAATTGTCCCTGCATTTATTTTTTGAGCAATTCATGAATCGCCCGCATGCAAAAAACTGAAAATAAAAGATTCTTTTTGGCTTTTCGATTGCTTATTCTTTAACTTTCCCCTCCGCAATGCGGCAGCATTGTGCGAAAAGTTTTTGTCGGGCAACAGAAAACTGAACCGTTAATGGTTTTTAGAGGCTGATTTTCTCCGATACTACGCAAACTCACTCGACAATACACAAAGTGCCTTGCAAGACTGACAAGTTAAAAATAGCAAACTTTATCCGTCATAATGCATTAAGTGTTCTGCTTTCTGTTGCCTTGCTTTTTTCAAAAAGCGTGTATTGGATCTGTTTTTTTGCATACTTTTTTCAAAAAAAGTATGACTGAAAGCGCCTATAGGATCTGCTTATAAATTCGTGACTGTGTCCATAAGATAATCCGCAAACTCTTTGCAGGTTGCACCGTTTCTGTCGCCTGTTACAACAACCTTTTTCTCCTCTTCGGTGCAGATTGTAAGCGCTCTGTCGAGCTTGTCTGCCAAATCGCCGAATCCGATGTGTCTTAAAAGCATTTCGCTTGCCTTAAGTATGCTCGACGGATTTGCATATTCGCCGATTCCTGCCTCAATCATTCTTGGCGCACTTCCGTGAATAGCCTCAAACATAGCATATTTCTTGCCGAGGTTTGAGCTTCCGGCAGTTCCGACACCGCCCTGAATCTGAGCCGCCTCGTCTGTTATGATATCACCGTAAAGATTGGGAAGTACAAAAACTTCAAACTGACTTCTTATGTCCTCGTTAATAAGATTAGCCGTCATAATGTCAACATACCAGGAGTCAAGCTCAATTTCCGGATACTCTTTTGCAACTTCCTTGCACTTGTCCAAAAACTTGCCGTCGGTTGTCTTTATGATGTTTGCTTTCGTAACGGCGGAAACACGTTTTTTGCCGTTCGCCTTTGCAAATTCAAAAGCTGCACGTATAATTCTTTCGCAGCCCTCGTCCGTTGCAATGCAAAAATCAACCGCCAAATCGTCGGTAACGTTTATTCCCTGTGAACCGACTGCGTAAGAGCCTTCAGTGTTTTCTCTGAAAAATGTCCAGTCAATGCCCTTTTCGGGTACTTTAACGGGTCTTACATTCGCAAAAAGCTCAAGCTGCTTTCTCATTGTAACGTTTGCGCTTTCAAGATTCGGAAGCCCGTCGCCCTTGCTCGGTGTCGTCGTGGGTCCCTTTAAAAGCACATTGCAGCTTTTAATCTCTGCCATAACGTCGTCGGGAATGGATTTTAAATGTTTAACTCTGTTTTCAATCGTAAGTCCTTCTATGTCTTTGAGTTCAACTTTGCCTTCTTTTATTTTGTCGTTTAAAAGAAAATTTAAAACTCTCTTTGCTTCTCTTAAAATTATCGGCCCTATTCCGTCGCCGGGGATAATTCCGATAACGATTTTGTCAAGCGAAGCGTAATCGGTAAAGCTTTTTTCCTCTTTAATTTTTTTGGCTCTTTCAAGCTGGCTCTTTAAGAGCAATTCAAATTTTTCAACTGCATTTTTAATACTGTTATCCATTTTTAACGCCTTTCTGCCGCAGACAAAAATTGCCCAAAGCGTGTTTTATTTACTGTTTTCTCTGGTGTAGTTTAACAATCCGCCGAGGAGCATAATGTCTTTCTGACGGTCTGAAAGCGAGATTTTAACTTTGTATTCTTCGTTTTTCGTAACGTTTTTAACAATGAGCGTGTTGCCGTTTTTAATGCTTTCAATGGTATTTTCGATTTTCAAATCGTCCATCATGCCGATTTTGTCATAATCCGACTCGTTTTCAAAAGTCATGGGCAGTATTCCCGAATTTATAAGATTTGCTTCGTGGATTCTTGCAAACGATTTTGCAATAACGCCCTTGATACCGAGATAAAGCGGAACGAGCGCAGCGTGTTCTCTCGATGAACCCTGTCCGTAGTTTGAACCTGCAATAATGAATCCGCCGCCGTTGTCTTTTGCACGCTGTGAGAATTTGTCGTCGCAAGGTGCCAAACAGAATGACGAAAGATACGGAATATTTGAGCGGTAAGGCAAAAGCTTTGAGTTTGAAGGCATAATGTGGTCTGTTGTGATGTTGTCAACAACTTTTATAAGCGATTTGCCCGAAATTGTGTCTTCCATTTTTTTATTAATCGGAAATTCTTTTATGTTCGGTCCTTTAACAACTTCAACGTCGTTGTTTTCGGGAGCCGGGTCAACTACCATGTTGTCGTTGATTAAAAACGTTTCCGGCATTTCGATTTCGTTTGAAATTTCAAGTGAAGTCGGGTCGGTGAGATATCCCGTAATTGCGCTGAGTGCAGCCGTTTCGGGACTTACAAGATAAACCTGTGCCGATGCCGTTCCGCTTCTTCCTTCAAAGTTTCTGTTAAATGTTCTTAAAGATACCGCATTTGTTTTCGGCGACTGTCCCATACCGATACACGGTCCGCAGGCAGATTCGAGTATTCTTGCGCCGGCAGCTATCATATCGGCAAGTGCGCCGTTTTTGCTGATCATATTGAAAACCTGTTTTGAACCCGGAGCGATAACAAGGCTCACGTCTTCAGCAACAGTTTTTCCTTTTAAAATTCTTGCAACCTTCATCATATCCATGTAAGATGAGTTTGTGCAGCTTCCGATTGCAACCTGGTCAACTTTGATTTTTCCGATGTTTTTAACCGTGTCAACGTTGTCGGGCATATGCGGTTTTGCGGCAAGAGGAACGAGTTTTGAAAGGTCTATTGTTATTTCCTCGTCATATTCTGCGTCTGCGTCGGGAAGAATTTCGGTGAAAACTTCTTCTCTGCCCTGAGCCTTTAAGAACGCTCTTGTAACTTCGTCGCTGGGGAATACGCTTGTTGTTGCGCCGAGCTCTGCACCCATGTTTGTAATTGTTGAACGCTCGGGAACGGAAAGCGTTTTAACGCCGTCGCCGCAGTATTCAATTACTTTTCCGACACCGCCTTTAACGGTTAAAACTCTTAAAACTTCCAAGATGATATCTTTTGCGGCAACCCACTTATTGAGTTTTCCCGTAAGATTAACTTTAACAACTTTAGGCATTGTGATGTAATATGCGCCGCCGCCCATTGCAACCGCAACGTCAAGTCCGCCCGCACCGATTGCAAGCATACCTATTCCGCCACCTGTCGGTGTGTGGCTGTCGGAGCCTAAAAGAGTCTGACCGGGAACGCCGAATCTTTCAAGGTGAACCTGGTGGCATATGCCGTTACCGGGTCTTGAAAAATAAATTCCGTGTTTTTTCGTAACCGTCTGAATGTATTTCTGGTCATCGGCATTTTCAAATCCCGATTGAAGTGTGTTGTGGTCTATATATGCAACGGATTTTTTCGTTTTTACTCTCGGAATACCCATAGCCTCAAACTGAAGATATGCCATTGTGCCGGTTGAATCCTGAGTAAGAGTCTGATCGATTCTGATTGATATTTCTTTGCCGGCAACCATTTCGCCCGACACAAGATGATTTTTAATAATTTTCTGTGTAATGTTCATAAAAACCTCTCCCTTTAATTAAAATCTTACGATGCCAAGATCTTTTATCTTTTTTCTGTAAATATTTATAAATAACCCGATACTTACGCAAAGCGCAATGATTTCAGCAATCGGGAATGCATACCATGTTGCGTTTACTCCGAAGCCCGACAGAAATTTTGCGACAGGGAGTATGATTACAAGCTGTCTGAGCGCCGAAACTATAAGCGAATATACGCCTTTTCCGAGCGATTGGAAGAGCGTTGACGAAACAATGCCGACAGCCGCCGGAATAAAGTTTATGCAAATGATTCTCAGCGCCGGAACACCGAGTTTTAACATGTTGTCGCTTGCGTTGAATATCATGAGAAGCTTATCGGGGACAAGCATAAATATTGCCATACCTATTGCCATTATTATAATTGCGATTACCACGCCGTTTTTTATAGCCGAAACGAGTCTGTCTTTGTTTTTGGCACCGTAGTTGTATCCCATTATCGGCATAAGTCCCTGTGTAAGACCGAAAACAGGCATAAACACAAACGACTGGAGCTTGAAATACACTCCCAAAACCGCAACTGCGGTTGACGAAAGTGCAATGAGTATCATATTCAAAAGCGTTATAAGAATGGACGCAATGCTTTGCATTATTATTGCAGGTATGCCGACCGAGTAAATATCCGCCACCGTTTTTGATTTCATTTTAAACTTTTTAAGCGAAAAGTCAACGTCAAATTTTTTGAATTTTGTAACGAAATATGCAAATACCGCCGCCACAATCTGACCTATTACGGTTGCTATCGCCGCGCCGGCAACGCCCATTTTGGGAACACCCAAAAGTCCGAAAATGAAGATCGGGTCTAAAATGATGTTCACAATTGCGCCTATAAGCTGGAACACCATCGGGTAAAACATATTTCCCGTTGCCTGTATTGTTTTTTCGACCGTCACTTCATAAAACGAGCCGAACGAAAAAATCATTACGATTGAAAGGTAGCTTACGCCGTCGGTGATTACCGCACTGCTTGTTTCGGGTGATGAGCACATTTTTATGAACGCTTCGGAGAAGAAGAATCCCAAAACCGCAAAAAGCACCCAGGTAAGCATTGAAAGAACAATTCCGTGAGCCGCCGCACTGTGAGCCTCGTCGTATCTTTTTTCGCCGAGCCTTCTTGAAATCAGCGAGTTTATGCCGACACCCGTGCCTACCGCAAACGAAACAAGAAGCATCTGGACGGGATAGGCAAGCGAAACGGCGGTAAGCGCGTCTTCGCCGAGCTTTGATACGAAAATACTGTCGACTATGTTGTAAAGCGACATTATGAACATTGAAAACATTGCCGGAAGCGACATGTTAAATATTAGTTTGAGCATGGGCATAGAACCCATTTTGTTACTGCTTTGTAAATTGTTGTCCTGCACATTAACACTCCTATACAATTAATCACATAATTATAGCATATTTTTCATCATTTTTCAATGTTTTTTTGAATATATACGCTTTTTTTCTTGTACGCTTTTTGAAAAAAGCTTAGCAAAAACTTTCGTGCAATGCTGCCGCATTGCGAACGGATTTTAAAATTAAGCAATTACTGGAGCGATTCTTAAGTCGCCCCTACAGAATCCGGCGCAAACGAACAGCCGAAAACAACAAATTACCTGTTGCTTTCGGCTGTTTGGTTATTCCGTATTCAATTAGTGCAGGGACAATTCATGAATTGGCCGCCGAAGGTTTGCTTTAATTTAAAAGATCTTTTGGCAGCCAATGTACTTAAAAGTAATTTTACGGAGCTTAAATTTTTTGTTTCTTGATTTTTTGTTTTTTCGTTCGGGCGATTCTTAAGTCGCCCCTACGGTTGTTTCGTTTTTAATTTCCCCTGGCAAAACGGTAGTTTTGCACTAAAAGTTTTTGCTAAGCTTTTTTCAAAAAGCGTATGCTTTACTTTCGCAAAACGGCAGTTTTGCATGAGCGTTTTTTGGTTACTTTTTTACTTAAAAAAGTAACATATAAAGTAACACATAGGATTTCATTTTTAAATTAAATTTGCAATGTCGGCAAACTCTTTGGTTGAAAGCGTTTCGCCGCGCCTTTTCGGGTCGATGTTAAGCTTTTCAAAAATTTTAAAAAGCTTGTCCTTGGGGGCAATGCCGCCGTTTGCAAGCGCATTTGAAAGCGTCTTTCTGCGCTGTAAAAACGCCGCTTTTACAACACTGAAAAACAACTTCTCATTCTTAACCGAAACCTTCGGCTTACCGCGCATTTCAAGCTTAACCACCGATGAAGTAACCTTCGGAGCAGGCATAAACGAGTGCGGCGGAACGTCGCATATAATATTGGAATCGGCATAATAGTCAACGCCGACAGATATCGCGCCGTAGTCCTTCGTGCCCGGCTTTGCGCAAAGACGCATCGCAACCTCTTTTTGAACCATAATGACAATGCTTTGGAATTTAATACCGCTCTCTAAAAGCATCATAAGAATCGGCGTTGTGATGTAATACGGCAGATTCGCAGCCGCTTTGATGCTGTACCCTTTAAATTCCGTATCAATAAGCGCATGTAAATCGGTTTTCATAATGTCGGCGCAAATAACCTTGAAATTTGAAAAATCTTTTAAATTTTCCTCAAGAATCGGAATAACCGTTTTGTCGATTTCAACGCTTACAACCTTTCCCGCCTCTTTTAAAAGCGCCTGTGTAAGCGTTCCGAATCCCGGCCCGATTTCAAGCACCGCGTCGTTTTCGGATAAATCGGCGGCATCAATGATGCTTTCCAATGCGGAATCGTCGATTAAAAAGTTTTGACCGAGCGACTTTGAAAACCTGAACTCATATTCTTTTAAAATACTCTTTATCACTTCCGGTGAAGTTAATTTCCTCATAAATTATATCCCGTATCAAACGCTTTCATATTGTTGTCAAAAAGCTGAGGCTTGGAAGCAGGAACCATTTTTGCAATTGCTTTTTTGATTTCGTCGTATGTGAAAATTCCCGTTTCTTTAACAAGCTTGCCGACCATAATAATGTTTGCAAGCTTTGGAAGTCCCATCTCGTTTGCAAGACGTGTTGCGTCAACTTTGTAAACGTCAACATCATCTCTTTTAACATCTTTTGAAATAAGCGTGCTGTCAATAAAAATCTTTCCGCCGCTTACAACGCTGTCTTCAAATTTGTCGAGCGACGGTCCGTTCATAACGATAAGACTCGTCGGATTTATTATAACGGGCGATGCAACGCTTTCGTCGGAAACAATAACATGGCAGTTTGCCGTACCGCCTCGCATTTCGGGTCCGTAAGACGGAAGATGCGAAACGTTTTTTTCTTCAATCATGCCTGCATAGGCAATAACTTTTCCGGCAAAGAGGATACCCTGACCGCCGAAACCTGCAAAAATCATCTCGTGTGTCATATTATTTCTCCTCCTTTGCGGTTGTGTCTTTGTAAACGCCCAAAGGATAATGAGCGAGCATGTTGTCGCGGAGCCATTGCATAGCTTCTTCCGGCGACATTCCCCAGTTTGTGGGACATGTTGAAACAACTTCTATAAGTGAAAAGCCTTTTCCTTCAAGCTGACATTCAAACGATTTTTTGATTGCCGCTTTTGCTTCTTTAATGTGTTTTACACTGTCGACGGTAACACGCTCAATGTATGCTGCGCCGTCAAGTGTTGAGAGCATTTCGCAGACTTTAATCGGCATACCCTGTGTTTTTGCATCTCTGCCGTAAGGCGAAGTCTGTGTAACCTGACCCACAAGAGTTGTAGGCGCCATCTGACCGCCTGTCATACCGTAAATAGCGTTGTTTATGAAAACTATTGAAATGTTTTCGCCTCTTGCAGCCGCATGAACCGTTTCAGCCGTTCCTATTGC
>CABUQL010000054.1 GCA_902493665.1 uncultured Eubacteriales bacterium | reverse complement strand
AATACTTGTGTCATAGAAAAAATCATGCAGATTAAAAGCAATACCGCAAACAGTTTTTTCATGATATCCTCCAAAAAATAATCGGGCGTAAAATTTAAAATATATGTAAAATGCCCATGTAATATTCGTTTTTATATATGAAACTAAAAACATTGTATCACATTTTGCTCAATTTGTCAAACTTTTTTAACAATCAGGTAACAATTTCCTGTGTTTTGCGGGACTTAAGGTACTTTAAAAAACAAAAAACTGCATCAAAACATGCTCGTTTTGATACAGTTTTAAATTTATTTTTGGGATTTTTAATTATTTTCTATACCGCAGATATCTCTTAAAAATGAAAGCGGAATATATGCTTTGCTGCCGCATCGCAAAATGTGGGTTCTGATTTTCACATTGCGCATCATATCAAAATGCCCCGTAATTGCAGAATATGTAATTTCGGTTTCCGCACCGTTTATAACTGCGTTTTTTGCGTAAATGTACGATACATCTTTTCCGTCAAAAAATGTTTCGTCTTTGCTTTGCGCATCTTCAAAAAATTCAAATTTTTTCGTATTTGACGCGTCAATTTTTAAAATATTATCTTCAAATAAATATGTTATGCCGAGAAAATCAAATGTTTCTTTAATCGGAACCGCATAATCGTAATTCCAGCTGACATTTATAAAAGAGTCGATATCTAATTTATCATCGCCCGACTTTAACTGTACTTTACATAATGTGTTTTTAAGGCATGTGAGCGTGTACTGCGATAAATATTCGTAATCAAAAGCATTTCCGATGTCTGTTGAAACAGGATGGTTTTCAAATTTTTCGTATACGTTTAAAGTCCTTTTTGATTCGTCCCATATAACATCATAGCCGAAATTTTTTAAATCTTCAACAACAATCGCCGTTTCGCCGTTTAAATTGTATGACTGAATCTCTTTTCCTTCAAGCGTTGTAACAATGTCGGTGTAATAAATGTGGCTCGGAACAGGCTTGTTAAAATAATCTTTCGGCCTGTTTGCGATTCTTTGCGAAATATCCCTTTGCTTTTTTTCGTTTATGTTTTCTATAAATCCCGTTTCTTTTATATCGTCTGTCATCGTAAGCGTGCGATACTCGCCGTTCCATTCAACGTAAAATCCGTAATACCAGCCTAAATCCTCCGCAATGATAACCGTTTTTCCGCCGATGTTGTATGAGTTTATTTGCTGATCAAAAATGTACGTCTTAATGTCTGTGGGATATACATCTCCGACTTTTTCGCCGACGTATTTTGCAAAAACGCATTGAGATGAAAGCGTTAATACAGTGAGTAAAATTGCAATGATTCTTGTAAATTTCCGCATGTTAATCCGCCTTTCTTTTGTGTGTTGCAGTGAGGGATTTGCCTGTCTTTAAAAACTTAAAGCAGACAGTTTGCCATATTTTCAGATTATCTTAATTCGAGCACTATTGTAAGTTTTTTGCCTGCTTTTTTGCAAAAAAGCAGGTTAGGATGTTCTTTGAGTAAGCCTTGTAACGTCCTGGAACTTTCCTATAACCACAATGTGGTCGCCCTCTTCGAAAATATACGTTGCGCCGGGAACGGGATTTAACTCCTCGCCCTTTTTAACGGCAATAATGTTTAAATGATATTTGTGACGTACATTAACCTCCGAAACACTCTTGCCCGCCCAGTCGTCCACTATCGGGATTTCGTAAATCGAGTATTCGTCGGTAAGCTTTATAAAATCAAAAATGTTTTTCGCATTGTATTTGATAGCCGTCTTTTCGGCAATTTCACGTTCGGGATATATAACGTCGTCAGCACCGATTTTCTTTAAAAATACCGCCTGCCTGTCACGCTTTGCAATGGAAATAACCTTTTTTGCCCCAAACTCCTTTAAAAGAGATGTTATCTCAAGTGACGCCTGAAAGTCCTGGTCAACCGTAACAAAACATAAGTCGAAATTGTTTGCGCCCAGCGACCTTACAACGCCCTCGTTTCTGCAGTCGCCGACATATGAATCGGTAAAAATATCGTTAAGTCTTGTAACCGTTTCTTCGTTTTTGTCAACAATCATAACCTCGTTTCCGAGATCCAAAAGCTTTTTTGCAAGGTGCTTTCCGAAACGTCCGACACCTATTACAAGTATAGATTTCATTGTTTTCTCCTTATCCGATAAGAATTTTTTCATACGGCCTTTTAATCGGTATGTTAACACGCTTTTGCGCAAGCGAAAGCATAAGAGTTAATCCGCCGACTCTTCCGCCGAACATAAGAATCATTATAACAATTTTTGAAAGCTCGTCGAGCGCCCTTGTAATTCCGCGCGTAACGCCGACAGTGCCGATTGCCGAAACAATCTCAAAAATAACATCGTTTGTCCTGAACGGCTCCGTTGCCGTCATAAAAAGCAGCGACGATATAACCGCAACAATGTAAATTGTAAAAATCGCACTCGCCTGTTTTACAATGTGCTCGTCCGTTCGCCTTTTAAATATCGTGATGTTTGGCGTGTGGCGCGATGAAGATATAACACCTAAAATCAAAACAATAAACGTTGTCGTTTTGATTCCGCCCGCCGTTGAACCGGGGCTTCCGCCGATAAACATAAGTATAACCGATAATATGTTTCCGCTCTCTGAAAGCTTGGAAAGGTCAACCGTGTTAAATCCCGCAGTTCTCATTGTAATCGACTGGAAAAACGCCGCAAGCACTTTGTCCTTTGTTGAAAGAAACGCAAACGCAAATCTTTTTTCAAATACGTAATATAAAAGCGCACCGCCCAAAATCAGCCAAAAGGTTGTTGTAAGCACGATTTTTGAGTGAAGCCCGTACTTTTTAAAGTTAAGCTTGTGACGGATTATGTCGTCCCATACGATAAATCCCAAACCGCCGATAACAATTAACATCATCAGCGTGACGTTAACCAAAACGTCGTCGCGAAACATTATAAATGACGAATATTTTCCGTATTTGCCCATTATGTCGAACCCGGCATTGCAAAATGCCGAAATCGAGTGGAATACCGAATTAAAAACCGCCTCGCCGAGCGGCATTTTTGTGATAAATCTAATAAAAAGCAAAACCGCACCGAGCATTTCCATAACGAATGTGCAGACTATTATCCTTTTAATAAGCCTTACCATTCCGCTGATACGCATTGTGCCGGCGGACTGCATAAGAAGACGTCTTTCGTGTATGCTTATGCGCCTTTTTAAAAATATCGAAAACATCGTTATTATCGTCATAAAACCGATTCCGCCGATTTGTATGAGCACTATTATAACAATTTGCCCGAAAAGCGACCAGTGCGTGTATGTGTCAAGAACAACAAGCCCCGTAACGCACGTTGCGCTCGTTGCGGTAAAAAGTGCGTCAAAAAAAGGTGTTGCAACATGGTGGCGTGCCGAAACCGGCAAACAAAGCAGAAGTGTTCCCGTAAGTATTACAAGCAAAAAACCGAGAGAAATAATCTGCGTATATGAAAGCTTAAAGCGTATCTTTTCGTCGTCCATTATTTTCCTTCCTTCATAACACATAAAAATATGTATAAATCCAATACGCAAACATTGTATCATAAAAAAACGACAAATTCAATATAAACAGAATTAAATTTACGCAATATTAACTTTGATGTTATAAAAAGCTTTTATTTTGCACTTTTCTTAAGATTTTACACAAATCTCAGTAGAAATATTAACCTTTTTGAGATGATAAAATGTTGACTATTAACCAAAATCAGTATATAATATTTAATGTAAAAAAATAAATAACGCTTTTTGGAGGAAACATATATGGCAGAATTAAGATTTAATCCACTTACAAAAGATTGGGTAATGATAGCATCGCACCGTCAGAACAGACCGCAGATGCCTAAAGACTGGTGTCCGTTCTGCCCCGGTTCGGGAAAAGTGCCCGATGACTACACAGTATATAAATATGACAACGATTTTCCGGCGCTTTCGCAAAATCCGCCCGTACCCGACGACGTTGAAACAAGAGTTTACAAAACACAGCCTTCATACGGAAAATGCGAAGTTATACTTTATTCGCCAAACCACACAATAACACTTCCGGAGCTTGATACACCTCACGTAAGAAAACTTGTTGACCTCTGGACAGAGCGTTATGACGAACTTAAAAAAGACGAAAAAATCAAATATATATTTATTTTTGAAAACAGAGGAAATGTTGTCGGCGTAACAATGCCGCATCCTCACGGACAGATTTACGGCTATCCGTTTATACCGAAAAAAATGCAGCTTGAGCTTGAAGCAGCAAAAGAACACAAAGAAAAAACCGGCAGATGCCTTTTCTGCGATATGCTTGAAGACGAAGTTAACGCAAAAAGCAGAATAATTTTTGAAAATGACAGTTTTGTTGTATTTTTGCCGTTTTTCAGCGAGTATCCTTACGGTATTTACGTTGCGGCAAAAAACCATAAGCAAAATCTTACACAATTTACAGACAAGGAAAAAGACGATCTTGCAAGTGCGGTAAAATCTGCTGCCGGCACGCTCGACAACCTCTTTGATTACGCATTCCCGTATATGATGTGCATGTATCAGGAACCCGTAAACTGCGGTGATTATTCCGATCTTTGCCACTTCCACATTGCATTTTATCCCCCGATGCGTTCAAAAGACAAACAGAAATTCAACGCTTCGAGCGAAACGGGCGCATGGGCTCACTGCAATCCTACGGCTCCCGAAGAAAAAGCAGAAGAGCTAAGAGCTGCTTACAAAAAGTTTCTCGAAAAAAACAAATAGGAAATGTGAAAAAGGAGAATCACAATGGAATTAAACCAGATTATCGATAAATTTATTGAAATATACGGCGGTGACAAAAGCGATATCCGTGTTTTTGCATCTCCCGGACGTGTAAACCTTATCGGAGAACACACCGATTACAACGGCGGATTTGTTTTTCCGGCGGCACTTACAATGAAAACAACAATTGTGTGCAGAAAAAGAGCTGACAACAAAATAGTTTTGCGTGCAACAGATCTTCCCGACGTTGTGGAGGCAGACATTTCAAATCTTGAAAACTACAAGGATTTAAAATGGGGCGATTATCAAATCGGAGTTGCATACGAGCTTTCAAAAAAAGGCTATGACATTGTAGGTCTTGATATGCTTTACGATGATACCGTTCCCCACGGAAGCGGGCTTTCTTCATCGGCGGCAATTGAAGTTGCAACGGCGCTTTGTTTTACAACGTTTTCAAACGAGAAAAACGGAATTGACAAAGAAATAGATATGGTTGAAATGGCTGTTATCGGACAGAAAGCCGAAAACGATTACGTCGGTGTAAACTGCGGAATTATGGACCAGTTTGCGTCGGCAATGGGTAAAAAAGACTGTGCGATTTTCCTTGACTGCAAGGATTTAAGCTACAAATATGCGCATCTTGACTTAAAAGGCAAGAAAATTCTTATTTCAAATACAAACAAAAAGCACAAGCTTGGCGAATCGAAATACAACGAGCGCAGAAGCGAATGCGAAAAAGGTTTTGAAATGCTCAAAAAAGGTTTGCCCGATAAAAATTGCCTCGGCGAGATATCTTACGAAGAATTTGAAGCTAACAGGCATCTTATAACCGATAAAACGGTTTTAAAGAGAATTGAGCACGTTATATGCGAGGACGACAGAGTTTTAAAATCAATTGATGCATTAAACAGCGGCGACATTGAAACTTTCGGAAAGCTTATGAATGCATCGCACGATTCGCTCCGCGACCTTTACGAAGTTACGGGAAATGAGCTTGACACGCTTGTTGACGAGGCAAGAAAAATCGACGGAGTTTTGGGCTCAAGAATGACGGGCGCAGGCTTTGGCGGAAGCACCGTTACGATTATTGAAGAAGGCTCGATAGATAAGTTTATCGAAGAAGTAGGAAAGCATTATACGGAAAAAACAGGACTGACCGCGCATTTTTATGTTTCCGATATCGGCGACGGCGGACACGAAATAAAAGAGTTTTAGTGTGTTACTTTTTTACTAAAAAAGCAACCAAAAAACGCATGTGCAATGCTTTCGCATTGCGATGGTGAATATTTTGGGTTTCGGCATTTCGGAAGCCGAAGTCGGTTTTTAAGAAACGGATAACGGATTTTGCGTTATTGTGAAGTTTAAAAAGCAGATAAAGTATTTTTCCAAAAAGCGACGCCGAAGGCAATGGTAAGTTTTTGCCGAGCTTTTTTCAAAAAGCGACGCCGAAGGCAATGGTAAGTTTTTGCTAAGCTTTTTTCAAAAAGCGACGCCGGAGGCAATGTGTGAGTTTTTGCTAAGCTTTTTACAAAAAGCGTAAAAAAGCGTAAAAAGCGAGAGGAGTATAGATTAATGAAACTTGTTGCGGCAACGGGAAACAAAGGTAAACTTAAAGAGTTTAAAGAAATCCTTCCCGAATACGAAATAATAAGCCTTAAAGACCTTGATATCAACTGCGATATCGAAGAAACGGGCAAAACATTTGAAGAAAATGCGGCTATTAAATCGGAAACAATATGTAATATGACGGGTATGGTAACGTTTGCCGATGACTCGGGTCTTGAAGTCGATTACCTGGACGGCGCACCCGGAATATACTCCGCACGCTATGCAGGCGAGGGCGCAAGCGATGAGGACAGAAATAAAAAGCTTTTGAGCGAGCTTTCAAACGTATCTGGCGAAAAACGCACCGCACGCTATGTTTGCGCAATTGCAATAAGCTATCCCGACGGAAAAACGTATACTTTTAAAGATACATGCGAGGGCAGAATCACGTTTGCTCCCGAAGGGAACGGCGGATTCGGCTATGACCCTCTTTTTTACTTTGATGAGTTTAAAACAACGCTTGCAAACGTCGATGCCGAAGTGAAAAATAAGGTCAGCCACAGATATAAAGCACTTGTAAAGTTAAAAGAATTTTTAAACGGGAGGAAACAAAAATGAGCCTTGCCGATATCACGTTTATAGAAAATATAAAGGAAATTTTAAATAACGGGTTTTGGGATACCGACTACGATGTAAGACCCAAATGGGCGGATACAAACGAGGCGGCGCATACTATAAAAAAAATTTTGTTTGGTAACAGATACGATTTGTCAAAGGAATTTCCGGTGCTTACGCTCAGAAAAACAAATTTTAAGGCGGCAGTTGACGAAATTCTTTGGATATGGCAGAAAAAATCCAATAACGTAAACGACTTAAACAGTAAAATATGGGACGCATGGGCAGACGAAACGGGCAGCATAGGCGCCGCATACGGATATCAGCTCGGTGTAAAGCATAAATACAGCGAGGGCGAGTTTGACCAGGTAGACAGAGTTTTGTATGACCTTAAAAACAACCCCTTAAGCAGAAGAATTATGACGAATATCTATGTTCATGAAGACCTTCATAAAATGAATCTTTATCCGTGCGCATACAGTATGACATTCAACGTTACGGGCAATAAGCTTAATGCAATACTCAATCAGCGTTCGCAGGATATGATGGTCGCAAATAATTGGAATGTGTGTCAGTATGCCGCTTTGGTGCATATGTTTGCACAGGTGTCAAACCTTGAGGCGGGCGAGCTTGTCCATGTTATTGCAGATGCGCATATTTACGACAGACACGTGCCGGTA
>CABUQL010000053.1 GCA_902493665.1 uncultured Eubacteriales bacterium | reverse complement strand
ATGTAATCGGTTGCTTAATCAAACTTAATAGTTAGCTTATATATGGCGGGTTATAATTAACCCGCCATTTTAAATAAAATCAATTATTTAATTTTACTTAAAACATATCTTTACTGATTTATAAAACAAATATTGGGGCGCACAATGCTAAAAAAGGTCTTTTTCCTTTTTTAAAAACCGGCAAAATGAAAAACGGAAACTTAACAAATTAAAAGTATATTATTTTTGAGTTTCCGACGCCTAACAAATATACAACGGTGAAAACTATGAAATACTGTATAGCAGGTTTTAACATTGAGCTTTTGGGTGTTACAGAAGAAAAAACTCTCTCCTGTCTTGAAAGCTACGCAGTTAAAAATTTTGAAAAACCCGACCTTACAATTAAATACGTAGAAGATGACAGCATTTTTGTAAACAAAGAAGAGTTTATCGGTCCGTATAAGGGCTGGTATTACAAAAACAACAATGAAAACGGATATGAATTTGCAAAATTTGCAGATGGCGTTGAAAACGTAATCTCTCATATCGTGTTCGACAAAAAAAGCAGCACCGCCGTTTTCCGCAACTGGAACATTACAAATCTTATAGGAGTTGACTTGTTCTGCTCTGTCTTTTACACAATAAGCGACATTTATTCTTTTTTTGTTCTTGAGCACGACTCGGTTGTTTTCCACAGTTCATCTATAGAATATGACGGAATCGGTCTTTGCTTTTCGGGCAAATCCGGAACGGGAAAATCAACCCATACATCTTTATGGAAAAAATATTACAATACATCTGTTATTAACGATGACACTCCAACAATAAGATTAAAAGACGGCACCGCTTTTCTGTGCGGAACACCGTTTGCGGGCTCATCGGGAATCAACATCAACAAAACAGTACCGCTTAAAGCAATATTTTTTCTTGAGCAGGCAAAAGAAAACAATGTAACAAAACTTTCTCCGTCAGATGCATTCAAGCGTTTTTTTGACGAAACAAAAAAACCTGTTTTCAAATCTTTTGTATCGGACATAATGAGCTTTTTTACAAAGCTTTACAACACCGTTCCGATATATCTTCTTAGCTGCAACATGGAAAGAGACGCTGTCGAAACAGTAAAAAATACATTAAATCTGAGGTGATACCAATGAAAAATAACATTTTAAAAAAATCTGATAAATACTGCAAAAAAGCAATTGCAGCCGTCTTGTCGTCGGCAGTAATTCTGTCATCGGCATCGGCGCTTGCCGCGCCGTCATTTTCGGACCTTTCGGGTCACTGGGGCGAAAGCTTTATAAACGTGCTTATCGGCGACGGCACAATATCCGGGTACGAAGACGGCACTTTCCGTCCGGACGCAACGGTTACAAGAGCGGAATTTGTTAAAATGATAGGAAAAAGCGAAGAGCGTTTTTCAACCGACTTTAAGGATGTTCCGACAGACCACTGGGGTTATGAATACATTATGTATTCTCAGCTTGCGGGAAACGGGGATTATTTTGAACCGGACATTGCAATTACGAGAAACGACGTTATTAATCTTATATGGAAGAGAAACGGAAGCGTTGACGGCATAAATGCACCTTTTGCAATCACACGTCAGGGCACAAACAAAGCGGCGGTTGCATGGGGTTATGAAAGCGGTCTTATAGTCGGCGATGACGGTTTCAACCTCCGTCTTAAAGACACGCTTACACGTGCGGAGGCATCGGCGCTTATTGTAAGAGCAAGAAATATTGACAAGAATGCAAAAGCAAAAGATTTCGTTGATACGGTTTCCGACGATATTTTAAAATCGTTATATAATCAGCTGAATCTTTTTGACACTCCCTACTCGCCCGATGAAACAATCACAAACGGCGAAATGGCAAGAGCGGTTTTAAGATACGGTGCACGCAGCAAAAACTTAAACAGTCTTTATCCTTATGCAAAAACGCTTTTTGACGGCGAATACGCAAAAGATTTATATTTAATCGGAAAAGAATGTATAGGCCTTGACAAAGTTACCGAGAGCTTTTGCAATGAAGAAGCAAATGTTTCAAACACGCTTGCCGAACTTTGCTACAACTCAAGAAAACTTGTAACAAAATCGTTTGTACTGCCGACTGAAACAACATCGTATTCAGATGTTAAAGACGTAAGCGACAAAGTTAAAAAGCAGCTTGACTTTGCAAGCTCATGCGGCATTTACTTGTACGGTACAGATGAAATAAAACCTGATGAAAAAATCACTAAAAAACAGTTTATGGCACTTGTGCTCCAGCTTGACGAACTTATAGGTTCTCAGCTTATTTACAATTCATCAACACCGTCAAATGCATCTATCAGCAAACAGATTGACAAATATCCTTCAAATTATGAAGACTATTCGTGCATTTTAAAAGATGTTCCGAGCTTTGTTTATGAGAAAAAACTCGGCGACACCAAAGCAAAAGAAAGCACAGGCATTGCAGCAAATCTTGCTTCATCATTCAGGGATATGTTAAACGAAGTTGAAAAAACCGCATCGTCAAACGGATTTGTTATTAAAACTTCATACTATCCCACACTTGTAAGTACAATGGGAAACGGCACGGTTATAAGAGTTAAAATCGAATTTTCAAAAGTATCTCCGGACAAAAAAATTTCGGATTTCATAAATATTGCATCTGATGTAACACTTGAACCCAAATTGGGCGACGTCTGCTATGTTGATATTCAAATACCGCCTATGTTGGATTTGTATATCTCACCCGAAGATGTAAAAATTATTGACGTTATAAAATAATACACCAAAAGATTGCAAAAAATAAATTTTTGCAGTCTTTTTTATTGCCTTGCAAGGACAACGGTTCAAAAAGATGGTGATTTTTTAATTACAGTGCATATTGGGTTCGACTCCCGCGCGCCTAGGCGCGATTTTTATTTTAAAGCAAATTTGTTAACACTTTGTTAACTATTTTTTGCTCTTTATATGATATAATATGGTAAAAACATATAATTATTTTGCTTTTTTTTCTGCGAAATGTGTAAAATTATTTGCAAAATGCTTAAAAAAATGTTATTATGTTAATATATATAACTTAAAATGAGGTGGTATTTAAGTGAATGCTAGAATTTTTCAGCAAATGGCTTGCCAGATGCGTGATGTTATGAACAGAAATCTAGGCATTATTACAGACGGCGGATTTGTCATTTCCAGCAAAGAAGGCTGTATATCAAACAGCGACCTCAGCTGCGTCTTAAGTTTTACAGAAGACAATACCGATACTTTTACTTATAACGGTTTTACCTATAAGCCCGTGCTTAATATGAATAAGGTTGATTACATTCTTTTTGTTCAGGGTGACGATACTCTTGCAAAAAACTATGTTAATATCCTTCAGGTAAGCTTTTCGGGATTAAAGTGTCTTTATGATGACAAGCACGATAAAACAAACTTTATTAAAAATATTATTCTCGACAACATTTTGCCGGGCGATGTTCTTGCAAAGGCAACGGAACTTCACTTTCCGCTTGAAGGACTTCGTGTTGTTTACTTAATCAAATCGGAAAAAGCAAGCGATTTTTCGGCATTTGAAATTGTTGAAAATATGTTCCCCGACAAACAGCAGGACTTTATTGTAAGTCTTGACGAAACATCTATTGTTCTCGTTAAAAGCTTTGAAGAAGAAAACAATGCTCTTGTTACCGACATTGCAAAATCAATTTACGAAAATCTTATGAGCGAAGGTCTTGTTAAGGTAAATGTCGGAATCGGAACTATGATAGACAACGTAAAAGAAATTGCCCGTTCTTACAAAGAGGCAAGAGTTGCTTTGGAAGTCGGCAAGGTTTTTGACAACGAAAAACCAATTGTCAGCTACAACAATCTCGGAATCGGAAGAATTATTTATCAGCTTCCGACAACGCTTTGCGAACTGTTTTTAAGCGAAGTTTTCAAAAAAGGCTCTATAGATGACCTCGATCAGGAAATAATTTTTACAATACAGAAGTTTTTTGAAAACAACTTAAACGTTTCCGAAACATCAAGACAGCTTTATGTTCACAGAAACACGCTTGTTTACCGTCTTGATAAAATTCAGAAAATTACGGGCCTTGATTTAAGAATTTTTGATGAAGCTATCATCTTTAAAGTTGCAATGATGGTTAACAAATACCTCGAATCAAACACAATCAAGCTTTAATTTATTTTCGGTTATACAAAGGATTTAACCGTGCATAAATACGCACGGCATTGAAAGGAATGTTTTTAACGTGATACGGTTTAACAATGTTTCAATGGTTTACGACAACGGCGTAAAAGCGCTCGACGGCATAAACCTCAATATTGAAAAAGGCGAATTTGTATTTTTGGTAGGAAGCAGCGCAGCGGGAAAATCCACGCTTGTAAGACTTATGATGCGTGAAATTGTTGCCACGGAAGGCGAAATTTTAATAAATGACATAAATGTCGGAAAACTTAAAAGAAGGAAAATCCCCGTTTTCCGCAGAAATATCGGCGTTGTTTTCCAGGATTTCAGACTTCTTCCGAACAAAACGGCATATGAAAACGTTGCGTATGCAATGGAAATAATCGGTGCAAAAAGAAAAATCATAAAGCAGACCGTTCCCGGTGTTCTTTCGCTTGTCGGTCTTGACGGCAAGGAAAAAATGTATCCGAACGAGCTTTCGGGCGGCGAGCAGCAAAGAGTTGCGCTTGCAAGGGCAATTGTAAACAGCCCTGCAGTTTTAATTGCCGATGAGCCGACAGGAAACCTCGACCCCGAAACATCGCACGAAATAATGCAGATTATCGACGGTATAAACAAACGCGGAACAACGGTTATTATGGCAACTCATGCTCAGCAAATCGTTGATTCAATGAAAAAACGTGTTATAGAAATCAACCACGGAAAAGTTGCAAGAGATGAAAAGCAAGGAGGATATAATTATGTTTCTTAGATCTATCGGCAATTTTATATCCGAAGCGTTTAAATCGATATTTAAAAACGGCTTTATGACAGTAGCGTCTATTATCGTTGTTATTGTTTGCCTTTCGCTTTTCGGAACTTTTGAAATAATCACAATGAATATGAATTATTTCAGCCAGCAGATATCGGACCAATGCCAGCTTCAGGTATTTTTGCAAAAAGACCTCACCGATGAAGAAATATCGGCTGTTTCCGACAAACTTTCAAACATTCAGTATATAAAAGAAAAAACATATCAGACGGGAAAAGAACTTTTTGACAACTTTAAAAAAGGCGTTGACCCCGACAAGCTTTACGCTTACGAAGGTGTTCCCGACAGTGTTATGCAAAACTCTTTTAAAATTATTTTAACTGACACGGAATATGCCGACAAAGCAGTAAAACAAATATCGAGAATCGACGGTGTAGACAGAGTTACAAACAAAGAAGAAGCCGTAAAATTTGTTAACACCGCAAAGAAGTTTGTAAACAACATTTCAATATGGATTGTAATAATTTTTGCTCTTATAAGCATATTTATTATATCAAACACAATAAAGCTTACGCTTTACAGCAGACGTAAAGAAATAAACATTATGAAATACATCGGCGCAAAGGATTACTATATAAGAGGTCCCTTTGTAACCGAAGGAATCATTGTCGGACTTATATCGGCGGCAATTGCTTTTGCGGGTACATATTATTCATACAATGCAATAATTGCATCGCTTACAAGCATGTTTAAAATAGGCGATGTGGTTAAATTTATGAAATTTGACGATATGCTTATCACAATAATTGCAAGCTATGCGGCAATGGGTATCGGACTCGGCGCAATCGGCAGCGGCGTTTCGATAAGAAAATACTTAAGGGTGTGATTAATCTTGAAAAACAAGTTTGTTATAAAAGCAGTAGCCTGGATATCTCTTGTTGCATTTTGTATGCTTATGCTTTTATCGCTTATTATGTCAAGTGCAAGCGCAAAAAAATCCAGCGACATCAAAAAAGATATCGATAATGTTAAAGAGCAGCAGATACAGGCAAAAACGGAAAAAGAGCGTCTTGATGCCGAAATAACCGAACTTTCGGGAAAAGTTTCAAATCTTGAATCCGAAATAACGGATTTAACTTCTCAAATTAATAAAAAAGAAGAAGAGCTAAAAAAAGCACAGGAAAAAAGAGAGGAACAGGAGGATTCTTACTACACAAGAGTTAAAATTATGGTAGAAGAAGGCCCTGTTTCGTATTTTGATGTTCTTGTAAACTCAAAATCTTTTTCGGATTTTCTGTCAAATATGGATGTTGTTTCAGCAATTGCCGAATATGACAGCACAATTTTGGAACAACTTAAAGAAATAGAAGAAAAAATCAGCAACTTAAAAAAGGATCTTGAATCTCAAAAAGGCAGCCTTGAAGGAAAACTTACGGAATGCAAAAACCAGCAGAGCTACCTTGACAGTAAAATTGCAGAAAACGAAAGCTATACAAAGCAGCTTGAACAAAATCTTGCCGAGTATGAAAAAGCATACGAAAAGGCAAAACAGGAAGAAGAAGCCGCTTGGAGAGCCGCACAGTCAAAAACATCTGTAAACACTAAGTTTACGGGCGGTAAATTCGGCTGGCCTTCAACATCATCTTACACAATAACTTCATATTACGGAGTGCGTATCCACCCCATTTTGAAAACAAAAAGAGGCCATGCAGGAGTTGATATCGGTGCGTCATACGGAACAAACGTTCTTGCATCAAATTCGGGAACGGTCATTATGGCATCATACAACGGCGGTTACGGCAACTGTGTTATGATTGACCACGGCGGCGGTTACGTTACGCTTTACGGCCACAACAGTTCGCTTTGCGTATCTGTAGGTCAAAAGGTTTCAAGAGGCGACGTTATTGCAAAAGTCGGCTCAACGGGACTTTCGTCGGGACCGCACATTCACTTCGAAATAAGAATTAACGGTTCAACCGTAGACCCGCTTCAATATGTCAAAAATTAAGGGAGCTATGTTTAAATGTATAAACACAGAAATGTGATTTCGGCAATTATACTTACTTTTTTTCTCACAAGTCTGTTTTATTTAACTGCGGGAAGCAACGTTTTAAGCTTTATCGGTTCTTTTACCGGTGACAGTTTTTCAAAAATGAAACGAGTTGAGCGCCTTATTGACAAGTATTACATCGACGACTATGACAAAGACAAAATGCAGGACGCCGCACTGGAAAGCTATGTTGCTTCGCTTGGCGACAAATACTCGGATTACATTTCAAAAGAAGAATTTGACAGTTACCAGACAATGGTAACGGGCGATTATGAAGGAATCGGCGTTGAAGTTTACATTGACGATGATAACCTTATAACGGTAGACAGTGTTTATGAAAATTCTCCGGCTGCAAAAAGCGGAATAATGGTCGGCGATAAGCTCATAAATGCCGACGGTGTCGATATTTCATACGACAATTACAGTGAGGCGCTTAAAATTATAAAAGGCGTTAAAAGCAAAAGCGACACAGTTAAAATTATTGTGCAGAGAAACGGCGAAAAAATCGAAATTAACGTAAAAAGAGAGAAAATATCTCTTAATTATGTTAAATCCGAAAAAATCGATGATTTATACTACATTGCTCTTTCATCATTTGAAGGAAAAAGCGCCGCACAATTTCAAAAAGCACTTGACGAAACAAAAAAATC
>CABUQL010000052.1 GCA_902493665.1 uncultured Eubacteriales bacterium | reverse complement strand
TTCCTGTAAAATTCCGTCATTGCCCGATGCGCATTTAAGTACTTCGTAAAGTCTTTTTTCCATAAAACGCTCCGGTTCTTTTATAAGCTTAAGATTTACCGATTTTTTAACCTTTCCGAAAAATCCGACACTTTCGTCTGTCTGAGGCTCTAACGAGTGTGAATTTATCATGGAAAGCATAAGAGCGCCGATAATAAGACTGCTGTTTTTTGAAACTCTGAATTTCTGCGCAAGAAAATGCGACATTTCAATGTTTCCGTTATTTGGGACATCTCTGAAATAATTTACTTCCTTGTAAAATTTCTTTACTTCGCCTCTTTTTATTAAAAGGTAAATAAACGCAGCAACGGCACATAAAAAGATAAAGAAAAATACCGCAAGAATTATGTATCCGATTATCTCTTCAAAAAGCCCGACTTCTTCGCCGTAATCTCCATAATCTCCGTAATCGCTTCCTTCAAAAGCTCTGTCTTTAACTTCATCAAACGACATATCAAATGCCGTATTCGGCGTTATTATCCCTTTGTTAAGACGGAGCATAACAATCACTGAGCTGTCGCCTTCAAGCGGATTTGTTGTGTATGCAAAAACGTGGCCGTTTTGAAATTCAATCATTCCTTCGTATCCGAATGACCATATTCCGGCGTTGGCTTCGCTTAATTCGGTACCGTTTTGTATAACGATGTCAACTGTTACATCGGTCGGAAACGTTGACATATTCGGATTTACAAACATAAAGTTTGTGCCGTCAAAATCGTTGTAGCTTTTAATGAAGTCGGTTACAACGTATTCTATGGCATATCTGTTTTCGCCGTAATTTGATATTCCGAAACAAAGTTCGACGCCTGTATCGGTTTGATTTATACCGCACTTATGCTTTTTTGCATTAAAATCGGCATTGATATCCCAATTGTCAACGTAGTCGTATTCGCCTTCACCATCAAAAACTCTAAGGTTTGAAATCCCGATATCGCCCGTTGAAATGGGTATGTAATTCTCGGTTCCCTCATAAAAAGTTCCGCGCCAGTTCTGAGTAATATATGCACTGCCGTCGTCTCTTATCACAACTTCTATTGCAATTTCGGAAACGTTGTTTTCGGCAAAAACGGGAAAATAAGATATTACGGATATGAAAATTATACAAAGAATAAGAGTTCTTTTAATAAGCTTCATATAAATCTCCTCATTTCATATCGGGCATATCTGCTTTTTTCTCGCTTGCTTCAAGGTATTCACGGCTTGTAATGTGCAAAAGCGATGCTGCAAGCGAAGTGGGGAACATACGTATTGCACGGTTAAGCTTTGTAACGCTGTCGTTGTAAATAAGACGGGACTGACGTACCATGTTTTCGTATTCGTTTACACTGTCCATTGTTTTAATGTAATTTTCGTTTGCTTTGAGTTCGGGATAACTTTCGGCAACCGCCATAATTTTTCCCATAGCCTCCGTTAAAATGTTTTCCTGCTTATTAACGTCTGACGCACTGCTTTTTACGGTGATGCTCGAACGCATTTTAATTGTTTCGGAAAGCGTGTCGTATTCGTGCTTTGCATAACCTTTCGTTAAATCAAGCAAAGATGTGAGAGCGTCCCAGCGCGATGACAGCTGAACGCCGATTTGGCTCATTGCGTTGTTAATGTTTTCGTCCATTGCAACAAGTTTTCTTTGCGCTCCGATAAACCAGAAAACAATAATAACCGCAATTAAAATAATCCAGAACCACATATAAAAACTCTCCCTTTAAATTAATCTATTACACTAATATTTTATATGCTTTTTCCTAAAAATTCAATATTGATGTCATAACTTGCAAAAAAATGTCATAACCTGCATTTGATATTAAAAAGATTAAATTTTTAAGTCTTTGGTTTCAAATGCATTTGACGGTTTTATTTTATTCTGTTATAATTAATATCAGCTGAAAAAATTAAAAGGTATTTTATTTTGCATTTACAAACGGAGAAGTTTATGAAATTAATTATTGCAGAAAAACCAAGCCTTGCAAGAAATATTGTTTCTGCAATAGGCGCACTTAAGAAAAAAGGGAATTACTACGAGGGCACGGATTATGTTGTTACGTGGGCGTTCGGACATTTGTTTTCGCTTGCGGATGTTGAAGATTACGATAAATCTCAAGGCGAGAGCAGAATTTGGACGATAAATAATCTTCCCTGCTTTCCGAAAGAGTTTAAGTTTTCTTTAAAAAAAGGCGCCGACAAAAACGTTGACGGGGGCGTGTTAAGGCAGTTTGAAACAATAAAATCGCTTTGCAAAAGAGATGACGTTGACACCATAATAAACGCCGGCGACTCCGACAGGGAAGGCGAAATTATAGTAAGAATCTGCGTGCAGAAAGCGTTTGATAATAAGGAAATAACAAAAAGTTTTAAAAGACTGTGGCTTCCCGACCAGACAGAGGAAACAATAAGAAACGGACTTTCGGAAATGAAGGACGAGTCACAGTATGAAAATCTTGCAAACGAAGGTTTTGCAAGAACATATATCGACTGGCTCTACGGAGTAAATCTTACACGCTACGCAACACTTAAAACCGGAACGCTTATGCGCGTGGGAAGGGTGATTGTGCCGATTGTTAAGGCAATTTACGACCGTGATATGGCAATTAAGAATTTTGTGCCCGGAATTTACTATACAATTTCGAGCAAGACAAAAACGCCCGACGGCGGTGAAATCGAGCTTACAAGCAAAAAGAAATTTGATGAAAAAGACAAGGCAAAAGCCGAAAAATTTTGCGAAATATATAATGCAAAAAAAGCCGTTGTAACAGGCAAAAAACAGAAAAAAGAAACACTTAAGGCGGGCAAGCTTTATTCGCTTACAAAGCTTCAGAATGTTTTGGGCAAAAAATATAAAATGTCAATGGAGGAAAGCCTTAAAATACTCCAGGGACTTTACGAAAAAGGCTATGTAACTTACCCCAGAACGAACTCGGAGTATATGGCAGCTGCCGAACAGGACAAGGTTAAAAAGATAATAGGGGTGGTGTCGCGCCTCGGATACAACTTAAAATTTAAAAACAACAAAACAATATTTGACGATTCAAAAATCGAATCGCACTCGGCACTTACGCCGACGGTTAAAATCCCCGATAAATCATCGCTCACAGATGGCGAATTTATGGTTTATTCAACCGTATTAAGACGCTTTGCGGCGGTTTTTTGCGGTGAGGACTGCATTGCGGAAAAAACGGAAATAACAATAGATATTAAAGATAACGACAGTGATAAAAGTCTTGAAACTTTTTCGGTTAAAGGAATGGTAATTTGCGAAAAGGGCTGGACAAAATATGACGATTACACAAAAAAAGATAAGATTCTTCCGCGGCTTGAAAAAGGCGACGAAATAGAAACCGACTTTAAGGTTTGCGAAAAGGAAACAACACCGCCGAGGCATTACACAATTGAAACGCTTAACAATTATCTTAAAAATCCGTTTAAAGAAGACAAGGCAAATGCCGAAAACGAAGATGACGCCGAGGAATACAAAGCAATTTTCGAGGGATTGGAGCTCGGAACCGAGGCAACGAGAACGGGAATTATCGACAACGCAAAAAAGAGCGGTTATATTAATCTTAAAAAAGATGTTTATACGATTCTTCCCGGCGGCGAAAATCTAATAAATTCACTTATGCGGATGAACATAAGTATGGATAAATACAAAACGAGTGAGCTCGGGAAAGCGCTTAAAAAGGTTTTCCGCGGCGAATTTACAATAAACGACTGCGTGCATCTTACCGAAAAAGAAATTTCGGAGGTTTTTGAGAAAAAGCAAATTCCGCCCGAAAAAGATACTGACGACGGCTTTATGGGCGATGTTATCGGAAAATGTCCTCTTTGCGGCAGCGATGTTGTGCGCACACGTTTCGGATACGGCTGCACGGGCTACAAAGACGGCTGCAAATTTTCGGTAAATAACGTAATTCTTCAAAGAGTAATTTCGTTATCTAACGTTAAAATGCTTCTTGAAACGGGAACGACGAGCAAAATCGAAGGTTTTGTTTCGCAAAGGACGGGTAAAGAATTTTCGGCATATTTAACGCTTGAAAACGGGAGAGCAGTTTTTAAATTTTAGTGGTTTAAAAATATTTAAAAAGCAAGGCGGGGTTTAAATGGAATATTTAACACTGAGCGAAAAAACGCAAAAAGCAATAAGAGAAAAACTAAATATTACGGAAGAAAAACCCATACGCAGAAACGGTGACCACGACAAAGCAAATCTTTGGCGCCCCGCATATGTGCGTGACTGCGAAAAAATAATGCACTGTCCGTTTTACAACAGATACAGCGACAAAACTCAGGTTTTTTCCTTTTACAAAAATGACGATATTACAAGGCGTTCGCTGCACGTTCAGCTTGTATCGAGAATTGCACGGAATATCGGCAAAATGCTCGGTTTAAATCTTGATTTAATAGAAGCAATTGCACTCGGACACGATATCGGACACACTCCGTTCGGGCACATCGGTGAAAAGATTTTAAGCGGTATTTATCACAAAAAAACAGGCAGATATTTTAATCACAATGTTCACAGTGTCCGTGTGCTTGACGGTATGTTAAATTACAACATCAGTCTCCAGACGCTTGACGGCATACTCTGCCACAACGGCGAAATCGAGCTTGAAAAATATGCGCCGGACGGTCTTTACACATTTTGTGAATTTGACAAAAAAGTTGAAAACTGCTATACGCAAAACGATTTTTCAAAAACGCTTATTCCGGCTACGCTTGAAGGATGCGTTGTGAGAATATGCGATATTATCGCCTATGTCGGAAAGGACAGACAGGATGCACAAAGAACGCATCTTTTAGATAATGACGATATGTTTTCGGGCGAAAAAATCGGCAAATACAACGCAATGATAATAAATAATCTCATTGTAAATATAATCGAAAACAGTTTCGGAAAAGATTATATTAAAATGGACAAAGAGTATTTTGACGCGCTCGTAAAATGCAAAAACGACAATTACAGATATATTTATTTAAGCGAAGGCGTGTCGGGCAAAAACACAAAAATCGTTGAGCCGATGTTTGAAAAGCTTTATGAAAAACTTTACGGAGATTTAAAAAAGGGCGACGAGGATTCGTATATATTTACACATCATATTGCATATATAAATAACCTTAATAAATACTATGGAGCAAAAAAATATCCCGACGGCGATTTAAACCAAATTGTTGTCGATTATATTGCAAGTATGACGGACGATTATTTTGTGGAACTTTACGAAAAGTATTTCCCAAATGAGCCGAAAATTGAATATATTTCATATTTTAACTGATTTTTGGAAGTAATTTCTTGACAAAGCAAAAATTTAAGAGTATTATTAAAAACATCAGAGCAGACGTTATGCGTTGGCGTTATAATTTTATAATGCCTGGAGTGTTAGAGAATGGGAGTATAGTCTCTAAACGAAAAGCTTAAATGATTTTAAAAATCATTGCTTGCGGTTTGAAGTTTCATCCGCTGTTGTTATTTAATAACTTCGCACATCCCTCTGCTCAGAAAGAATGGATTTTTTTATGCCAAAAAACAAGACAAAAGTTATGACGCTGACATCGCTTATGATTGCAGCAGCCATAGTGCTCCGTTTTTTCGGGGTTATGATTCCGTTTGCGGGTGCGGGCGGAATGAGAATTAATGTTTCGGGATTTTTTTCAAAACTTCCCGCCGTTCTTTTCGGACCGTGCATCGGAACAATTTCAAGTGCGCTCATCGATATTATAGGATGCTTTGTAAAGCCGGAAGGAAGCTACATACCGCTTCTTACGGTAACTGCCGCAATAGGCGGATTTATTGTGGGATTTATGTGGAAATACTTTAAAAATGCGTCTTACAATTCGTTTAAAAAAGTGTTTTTGATAATAAGTTCCGTAGTTTTGATTTTTGCAATTTTTAATTTTGTAAATGTCATATTTTTAAAAAATTCTTATTATTCAAAGTTTCTTTATTCGCTCAGCGATAAAAAACGAAGCCTGTTTGTTTTCGGAAGTCTTTCAATGCTCGTTTTGTGCATAACCGTTTACGTGTGCGACGCTTTAATTGCAAGAAAGAACAAAGAAATGTCGGAAAAATTCATTAAACTTTTAATCGTGCTTTTGTGCGCAAATCTCGTTGTTACAACGCTTAACACATTTGTGCTCCGCATTTTTATTCCGTCGCTTTCGGGAATCGGTTTTATGGCATTTTATATTCCGAGAGTAATTGAAGAAATTATTATGACAATTGTGCAGTGCTACGGCATATCGCTCCTTTTGGCGGCAATTGAAAAAGCAAAAATAATATAAAAAATGAAAAATTTTAAAAAAAATCTTGCAAAATCCGTTATAATAATGTAAAATAAATGTTGGTTATATTAATATGGTATTATTGTAGGAGGAAATAACATGAACTTTAAGAGTCAGTATTTAAAAGACCTTATGGAAAAGGTCATCAAGAGAAATCCTGCCGAACCCGAGTTTCATCAGGCTGTAAGAGAAGTGCTCGAATCTCTCGAACCGGTTCTTGAAAAAAGACCGGAATTTGTAAAAATGGGTGTTGTGGAAAGCCTTGTTGAACCGGAAAGAGTTATTAAATTCCGCGTTCCGTGGGTTGACGACAACGGCAATGTACAGGTTAACAGAGGTTTCAGAGTGCAGTTTAACAGTGCAATCGGACCTTACAAGGGCGGACTCAGATTCCATCCGTCGGTATATGAAGGTATTATCAAATTCTTGGGATTTGAACAGGTATTTAAAAACTCGCTCACAGGTCTTCCCATCGGCGGAGGCAAAGGCGGAAGCGATTTTGATCCTAAAGGCAAATCAGATATGGAAGTTATGAGATTCTGCCAGAGCTTTATGACAGAACTTTCAAAACATATCGGTGCAGATACAGACGTTCCCGCAGGCGATATCGGTGTAGGCGGAAGAGAAATCGGTTACCTCTTCGGTCAGTATAAAAGACTCAGAAACGAATTTACAGGCGTTCTTACAGGTAAAGGTCTTACATACGGCGGAAGCCTTGCAAGAACAGAAGCTACAGGCTACGGTCTTTGCTACTTCACAGAAGAAATGCTTAAAGAAAAAGGTAAATCTTTCAAAGGCTCAACGGTTGTTGTATCAGGTTCCGGTAACGTTGCAATTTACGCTACAGAAAAAGCTACAGAGCTCGGCGGAAAAGTTGTTGCACTTTCCGACTCAAACGGTTATGTATACGACAAAAACGGCATCGACTTAAAGCTTGTTAAACAGCTTAAAGAAGTTGAAAGAAAGAGAATTAAAGAATACGTTATCACTCATCCCGAAGCTGAATATCATGAAGGATGCAGCGGTATCTGGACAATTAAATGCGACATTGCACTTCCTTGCGCAACACAGAACGAAATCAACGAAGAAAGCGCAAAAGCACTTGTTGCAAATGGCGTAACGGCAGTAGGAGAGGGAGCAAACATGCCTTCAACTCCCGAAGCAATCGAAGTATTCTTAAACAACAAAGTTCTTTTCGGACCTGCTAAAGCAGCAAATGCCGGCGGTGTTGCAACATCAGCACTTGAAATGAGCCAGAACTCACAGAGACTTTCATGGACATTTGAAGAAGTTGACGCAAAACTTAAAGACATTATGGTT
>CABUQL010000051.1 GCA_902493665.1 uncultured Eubacteriales bacterium | reverse complement strand
TCAAGATAACTTCCGAAACACCATTTCAAAACTTTTGCGCTGATTGTGTTCTTTCCTTCTTTAACGTATTTTGATATATCAAATTCTGCCTGAAGATGCGAACCCTGGCTGAATCCGACATATTTTCCGTTTATGTAAAGATAAATGCAGGACGCAACACCTTCAAAAACAATGTATGTTTCTCTCTCCGACCACATTTTATCAAGTGTAAAGTCAACCGAGTAAACACCGCATGGATTATCGTCGGGAACATACGGAGGGTCAATCGGATGCGGATAGTTAACATTTGTATATCCCGGTTTTTCATATCCTCTCGTCTGCCAGTTTGACGGAACATCTATGATATTGTCAAACACAACTTCGTCGATTTTTTCGGGAACATCAATATCCCTTTTATAGAATTTAAAATTCCAGTCGCCGTTTAAAAGCTTATAGTATGCAGATTTTTCTTTTTCTCCCGAAAGTGCGCCTTCAAGCGTATCGTAAGGTATGTAATACGCTCTTTGCTTTTCACGGTTTTCGCCAAGTTTTTTAATATTTTCAAAATCTCTCATTTTTTCTTTCCCCCTGCAAAAAACATATTTAATTTTATGTTTGCAAATTATTTTTGCCAAGATATCGGAGAAATTTGCCGTTGCAAAACGATATTTAATTTGATTCTCCAACATCTAATCACAATAAATTATAAAGCATATTTTATATCAAGTCAATCATTTTTACCTTATTTATAAAAATAAACCGCCTGTTTTAATAATCGTCAAAACAAGCGGTTTAAATTTTCAAACAATACTGTTAAAGTTATTATCTTTTATATTCCGTAAGATATTTTTTTGTGTTGTCAATCATTTCGTCAAAGAGCTTTTTAGCATCGTCAAGCGAAATTGTTTCAACCTGAGGATCTTTGATAAATGCGTTAAATGCGAGGTCAAGATTTCTTTCAAGTCCTGCTTCAACAATTGTTTCCTGATTAAGAACCGTCTGAGCCATAAGCGCACGAACGTTATCGGGAATATTTCCTGCATATACAGGTCTTACGCTGTCTGTTGTAAAGTGTGCGTTTGTTTCAACAACTGCATCCAAGGGGAGATTCGGAATCTGTCCGTAGTTGGGTATATTTACGTTTGTAACAAAATCTCCGAGACCGAGTATTGCTTTCATCTGGCGAACGCCTTCCTCGCCTGTTTCTTTGATTTTGAATTTCTCTTCGCCGGAAACAAGACGTGCACTTCTTTCAAGACGTGATTTAAGGTCTTCTTTTCTCCAGTCAACGGTTGTAAGAGAGAATTTCCATCTTTCAACAGTTTCGGGATCTTTAAGATACCATTTGTTCGGGCAGAATTCTGCAAGATGTCTGTCGCCTGCTGCGGCAATAAGTCCGTAGCGGAGGAACAAGTCGTAATGAACAAGATTCTGGCTTATGAAAAATCTGTTTGCCCAGTTGTCGTCTGTGATAGGTTCTGTTTCGTCGTTTCTGTGTTTTATGCAGTATTCTCTGTAAAGCGGGAAAAGATCAATGTGTTTGTAGAAAGCTTTATCAATCCATGTAAAGTGATTGATACCGAATACGTTAACTTTAATATCTTCTCTTTTGATTTCTTCTTTTTCGCCGAGTATTTCCTGAGCGCATTTTGCAAGAAGCTTCTGTGTTCCGAAAACTTCATGGCAGCAGCCGAATGCTTTGATTTCGGGGAAAACTCTGTAAAGTGTTCTTACACACATCGTCATAGGATTTGTGTAGTTTATTACCCATGCGTTCGGGCAGTTTTTCTTAATTGCGTTTGCAATTACTTCATACATAGGAATTGTGCGGAGTGCTCTGATGCATCCGCCTGCGCCGACCGTGTCGCCTACAGACTGATATATTCCGTATTTTTCAGGTGTATGAACGTCTGAGTGCATTTCATCAAATGTGCCCGGAAGTATTGATATAATAACGAAATCAGCGCCTGTAAGAGCTTTGTCAATGTTTTCTTCCGCTCTGTAAGTCCATTTGTTTGCATCGGGATGATCAACACATATTTTGTTTCCGATTATTTCGTTATGCTTTGCAGCTTCAAAATCGATATCGTAAAGCACAACTTCGCCTTTCATTGAATGTTCTCTTGCAAGATCGCTCATAAGACCCCATGCCCAACCTCTTGAGCCGCCGCCGATATAGCAAATCTTTACATCTTCAACTCTGTCGCCAAAATGTTTCATAGTTTTTTCGCTCCTTAAATTCAACTCTTTTTTATATTAATTTTATAATATTACGCCGTCTTTAAATATTGATATTTCTCTGTAATCGTTCTGCTCGTTCTTTGTTTCTTTTCCGCTTGCAACATCTATGCAAAAATCGAAAAAGTCCTCTGCGGTTTCGTCAATTGTTTTTCCTTCAATAATAACGCCCGCATTAAAGTCAATCCAGTTTGTCTTGCGTTTTGCAAGATTTGAATTTGTTGCCACTTTAACCGTCGGAACAGGTGCGCCGACAGGCGTTCCGCGTCCCGTTGTAAACAAAATCATATGCGCTCCCGCAGCAGTAAGATTTGTAATTGCAACAATGTCGTTTCCGGGTCCGTTTAAAAGATTAAGACCGCTTTTTTTAAGCGTATCACCAAAATTCAAAACGTCAACAACCTTGCTCGTTCCGCCCTTTTGAACACATCCGAGCGATTTTTCTTCAAGCGTTGTTATTCCGCCCTTTTTATTTCCGGGTGACGGATTTTCATATATAACCTGATTATGACGTGTGAAATACTCTTTAAAGTTGTTTATAAGTCTTACGGTTTTATCAAAAACCTCTTTGTTTTCGCATCTGTCCATCAAAAGAGTTTCCGCACCGAACATTTCGGGAACTTCGGTTAAAACGCTTGTTCCGCCGTGCGATATAAGCATATCGGAGAAACGTCCCACCAAAGGATTTGCGGTTATTCCGCTGTAGCCGTCGCTTCCGCCGCATTTTAAGCCAACCTTAAGCTTAGATACGCTTACCTTTTCTCTTTTAAATTTTGACGCATATTCTTTAAGCTCGTTAACAAGTCTTACGCCCTCTTCGATTTCATCATCGAAATCCTGAGCATTTAAAAATTTTACTCTTTTACTGTTTACATCGCCGAGCATTTTTTTAAACTCGTCAATATTGTTGTTTTCGCATCCGAGTCCCAAAACAAGCACACCGCCTGCATTAGGGTGATTTACAAGCCCTCTTAAAACAAGCTGCGTTGTTTTGTGGTCGCCTCCGAGCTGCGAGCAGCCGAAAGGATGAGGAAAGAAAAGCGCTCCTGTTTTTTCGGCGATTTTCTGTGCAACCTTATTTACGCATCCGACAGTATTTACAATCCAGATGTCGTTTCTGATGCCGACTTCGCCGTTTTCTCTTACATACCCTTCAAAAAAACGCTCTTTTTCGGCTTTTTTGATTTCCTTAAAATTCGGATTATATGTATATGTAAGAAGCTCTCCGAGATTTGTTTTAACGTTGTCGGTATGAACCGTTTCGCCGCATTTTATATCTTTTGTTGCATGGCCGATAGGAAAACCGTATTTTATAATATTTTCGCCGCATTTAATGTCGCAAAGCGCCGCTTTATGACCTGTGGCAAGATTTACTTCGACATTGTCGTTAGGATTTATAATCATATTATTCTCCTATCTTTTTCAACCTCTTCGGCAAGGAATGACAAATCCTCGTCCCAAAGGTTTTTGTTTGCAAGAATTTCTTTTACGCTACTTTTTTTCATAAATTCCATTACTTCGGGATCATCGTTTGGCATATCCGTTTTGTAAAATCTTATAAGCGAAGCAAACGAGAATAAAAGCGTATCCGGCATTTTGTTAAATCTCTTTATGTATTCAAGAATTGAAGGAAGCACTCTTACTTTAAACTTGCTTACCGAGTTAAGCGAAATTGAAGCAAGATAATGCTTGATATACGGATTTGCAAAACGCTCCAAAACGTTGTTTGCATAATCTATAAGCTCTTCCTTCGGCAAATCGAGCGTAGGAATAATTTCATCAAACACGCATTTTCTTATGTGTTCTTTCATAACGGGATCTTCAACACATTCTCTTACCGTTTTAAATCCTTCAAGCATTGCGTAAGGAACAAGCGATGTATGAGCGCCGTTTAAGATTCTTACTTTTCTTGTGCGGTACATTTCCATTTTATCTGTCCATATTACATTAAGACCGATTTTGTCAAACGGAAGTTCTTCGGCATATTTTTTATCGCCTTCAATAACCCACAAATGGAAAACTTCGGATGTGTTTACCATATTGTCCTCATAGCCGAGTTCCATGTCTTCATCTTTGGGATATCCCGTAACAATTCTGTCAACAAGAGTGCTGCAGAAGTAGTTTTCTTCTTCAAGCCATTTTAAAAAGTCATCGCCGAGATTCCATTCTTTTGCATATCTTGTAACGATTTCTTTAAGTTTTGCACCGTTTTTGTCTATAAGCTCGCAAGGGAGGAAAACAAAACCTTTGTAGCCGAGCGTAAATCTTTTATACAAAAGCGCGCACACCTTTGCAGGGAAAGATTTTTGCGGTCTGTCGGAAAGTTTATCGCCTTCGTGATAAGAAATTCCCGATTCGGTTGTATTTGAAATAACAAATCTGAAATCTTTGTTTTCGGCAAGTTTTAAATATTCATCGTAATCGTCATACGGTTTTACGCATCTTGAAATAACATCTATTTTATCTTTTCTGACAACGCTTTTTCCGTTTTCAATTCCGCGCATTACGTGTGTGTAAACACAGTTTTGCTCACTGAGCTTATCGCACATACCTTTTTCGATAGGCTGAACAACAACAACGCTGCCCTCATATTTTCCGCTTTCATTAAGTTTTTGAAGCATCCAGTCGGCAAATCCTCTTAAAAATCCGCCTTCACCAAACTGAATAACAGTTTCTTTGCGTTTTTTCTTGTTAACAATTTCATCGATTCTCGCCATTTTTAATTCCTCCGCAATTTTATAAAGTCAATATTTAACACTTATTAACCTCTTATTAGGTATATAATATAACTTTTTTTATTGCAATTCAACTCATTTTTTATCCACTTTGTGTAATTTATATTCTTTTTTTGCCCTCTTTTGTTTTGCACAAAAAATCCGGGCACACGGGGGGCTAACCCGATATCCGGTTCTGACCGCTTATTTCTTGAAAATGAAAAACACCGTACTTAAAAAGTACGGTGTCTTTCAGAACCAAATCAATATATGCTTTTTGCATAAGAGAGAGCTTTGCCATCAGAAATTCAGACATTGCAGCGCCTTAAAATCTCTATAGGCTTTAAGAATATTTGCTATTTAATCACTATCGTTATGGTGTTACCGTCTTTTTCGAAACACTCACTTGAAACAGTTTGTGTTTTTCCGTTTGCCGAAACAGTTATATCGTAATTTCCCAAAAATCCTCTTGTGTTAAATTCTCCCGATTCATTTGTTTTTCCGCTTTCGTTTGTCCACCATTTGTTGTAAACAAGGTCGAGCCACTGTTTTCCCGACTCTTTAAGCGTCCAGTCTTCTTCAAAAAGCGGTGCGAATTTTTTCCAGTGTGATTTGTTGTTAAATCCCCACATTATAAATCCTTCAACGCTTTCGTTTGAGAAGCACATAATAAGTATATCGCGCATAAAGCTTGCCTCAAGCTCTTTGTCTGTCATTGTCGGGTCGAATGCGTCATATTCGGTGATTTCAATTTTTTTGTTGTATTTTTCTCCGAGTTCTTTAACCTGATTATAGAAATTAACGGGGCTTACAACCGAACCGAAATGTCCCTGAACGCCGATTCCGTCAAAATCAACACCGCTTTCGGTCATATAATCGAGCACTGAGCAGAATGTGTTGTACTGGTCGTTGTTTGTTCCGTGGAATCCCGTTTCGTTTATATACAAATCTACATCTTTTCCCGCTGCCTCTCTTGCCCACGCAAACCAGTCATTCAAAACCTTGTTTCCGTATTTTGAACGGATTGCTTTATTGTTTACAAGTTCGTTTACAACGTCCCACTCGCAGATGCTTCCTTTATATCTTTGAACGATGTCAAAAATGTGATTTTTAATCATTTCGTTCATTTTTGCCTCATCTGTATACATAAGCTTTGCCAGCTCTTCGGGAATTGATGTGTTTTCCGTGTATTTTCCGGTTTTTACATCATACACGTTTCTGTCCCATATAAGAGTATGTCCTCTTAAATACTTAATTTTCATGTCTTTTACGGCTTTAACCATTTTGTCGGTTTCGTCTTTTTTCTTTTCATACTCGTTCCACTTATGATGACTTTCCAAAACTGCCGAATTAAAGAGTGATGCCGTAACACTTTTGTATACATTTGCGTAATCACTGTCTTTTATAACCGATGTATTAACGGCGCTTCCGAATCTGAATTTATGATCCGTCATATTTACGCTTACATCGGCATCTTTTACAAGATTTCCGTTTTCGTCCTTAACAATAACTTTGATATCGCCTTTTCTTATTCTTTCGATTCTGTCCCAGGCTTCTTTTCTCCATGAAGCATTTTTGTCAAAAAGCTCCGTATCGTCATATGTAACGGACATCTTATTTGACGGCATATCGGAAACACTGTATTTTGTGCCGAAGTTATAGAGATTATAGTCGCCGATTTCTATTGTCTGTTTGTAATAACCAAGTCTTATGCAAAGGCGCGGAAAACCTTTTTTTGCGGAAAACGGAAGATATACTCTTGTCCATCCGCCGCCGGCTTCCGACTGAACATATTCAGAAAGTGCTTTTTTAAACGGATCTACATCCTGTTCAACTATACACTGAACTTTTCCCATCGACATTTCGTTATCTGCTTTTATCGTTTTCATATCAAAAACAAGAAGCATTGTGTCGCCGTCGGAAAAGTCTTTTCCCTCCGTCATTTTGGGAAGTGTAAGCTGATAAGTATATGCATTTTCGGGAAGAGTTTCAACAACCGCTTTTATAACTTCTTTGCCGTCATCTTTTATTTTTTCAACAGTTCCGTATTTTTCGCCCGAAACTTTATACTGCATAAGTTTTGCATTGTCTACAACAACGTTTCCGCCCGAAAGCGACGCAAATATTTCATCGGGTGTTTTGTCGTTTTTTTCACTGCTTTCAGATTTTCTGTCCGCATAAAATATTAAATCGTCATATGTGTTTTTTCCGTCATAAATGTCAGGTCTTACAAGACCGTCGCTGCTTGTTTTTACGGTGATATTTGCAACTTTTCCTTTGCCGCCGCTGCCGATATTTGTTATAACATCGCCGTTTTTGTTTTCGCCCTGCGATGAAGAACCCGTTTTAATAATTTCAATATCGTCCACATAAATTACCGGAGCAACTTCCACGCCCATTTTTCTCTGGTCAATACCAATCTGCGTGATTACGGGATTTGTGTGTTCATATTCAAGTTCTATCTTTGTCCAAGTGTTTTTCACAACTTCAACGTTTACGTATGCGCCCGGATCATATGCATAATCCGTGCCCTTGTCACCGTAAAGGCTGAGCGAAATATACGTTGTTACATCGGGAACATAAACGTATGCGGAAACTGTCATTTTTGCACCGGCATCTTCTGCAGAAAAAGCGTCTTTGATTTTAAGTCTGTCACTCGTCGCTTTTCTGTTTGAAAGTTTTACCGATTTTCCGCTGCCTGTTGTGTGATCCTGCTCT
>CABUQL010000050.1 GCA_902493665.1 uncultured Eubacteriales bacterium | reverse complement strand
ATTGAAATCTATTGAAAGCAAAAAAGCATAAAATGTACTCAAAATGTACTCAAAAAGCAAAAAGAAACCCCGAAAATCCGCTGTTTATGCGGACTTCGGGGATTTTTTTGTTTACTCCCACTCAATAGTTGCGGGGGGTTTACTTGTTATATCGTAGACTATTCTATTGATGTTTTTTACTTCGTTTATAATTCTTCCCGAAACGGTATCTAAGACATCGTAAGGGATTCTTGCCCAATCTGCGGTCATAAAGTCATTTGTTATTACACCTCTGAGTGCAAGGGTATAGTCATACGTTCTCTCATCGCCCATTACGCCGACGCTTTTCATATCCGTAAGAACGGCAAAATACTGATGGATTTTTCTGTCGTATCCCGCTTTTGCGATTTCATCTCTGAAAATATAATCGGCGTCTTTTAAAATTTCAAGTTTTTCGTCAGTTATATCCCCTATTATTCTTATTGCAAGACCGGGCCCCGGGAACGGCTGACGCCAAACAAGAAATCCGGGGATTCCAAGCTCTAAGCCGAGTTTTCTTACTTCGTCTTTAAAAAGATTTCTGAGCGGTTCAACAATTTCTTTAAAATCTACATAATCGGGAAGTCCGCCGACATTGTGATGGCTTTTTATTACTGCAGCATCTCCTGCGCCGCTTTCGATAACATCGGGATAAATCGTACCCTGAACAAGATAATCGACAGTGTCGATTTTCTTTGCTTCTTCTTCAAAAACTCTTATAAACTCTTCGCCGATGATTTTTCGTTTTGTTTCGGGATCTTTAACGCCCGCAAGTTTATTCAAAAATCTGTCTTTTGCGTTAACTCTTATAAGATTTATATCAAACTGCTTTCTGAAAATTTCTTCAACCTCGTCGCCCTCATTTTTTCTCAAAAGACCATGATCGACAAATATACAAGTAAGCTGCTTTCCTACCGCCTTGTTTATCAAAACTGCAGCAACGGAACTGTCCACACCACCCGAGAGTGCGCACAAAACTTTTTTGTCGCCGATTTTTTCCTTAAGCGCTTTGATTGATTCTTTTGCAAACTCGTCCATTTTCCAGTCGCCGTCCGCCTTGCAGACATTGTAAAGGAAATTTGCAAGCATCTTGTTTCCGAACTGCGTATGCTCAACTTCGGGGTGGAACTGCACGGAATAAAGATTTTTCTCCTCACACTCAAATGCCGCGGCGGGACACGAATCCGTGTGTGCGCTTATTCTAAATCCGTCGGGGATTCTTGAAATATAGTCGGTGTGGCTCATCCAGCAAATTGATTTTTCGCAGATGCCTTCAAACAGTTTTGAGGATGCATCCGTGCAAACTTCTGTTTTTCCGTATTCTCTCTTCGGAGCCTTTTCAACATTTCCTCCGAGAAGATAACTCATAAGTTGGCTTCCGTAGCAAATTCCCAAAATCGGTATGCCCATCTCAAAAATTTTCTTATCGCATTTTGGCGATTTTTCATCGTAAACACTGTTCGGTCCGCCCGTAAAAATTATACCGATAGGATTTTTTCTTTTGATTTCGTCAAGACTTACGGTATACGGCAAAACCTCGCAATAAACGTTACATTCCCTTACTCTTCTGGCAATAAGCTGATTGTACTGACCGCCAAAATCCAAAACAATTACCAATTGGTTTTTCAAGTTAAATCTCCTCCCCGGTTAAAGATGCAAAATCATCCGTTACATCTGTTAACGTGTTGTTTTTATTATCATAAAGAAAAACTTTTCCGAAAAGCTTTTCAAATCTGACAAGATTAAAAATTTTCTTTGCTGCACTGTCCTTATAATGCGACAGATATTTTTGTGAAAACTCTTTGTTTTTAAGAACTTCAAAACATTTTTGCCTGAAATCCTCATCAATATCGTATATAAGTTTTGCTTTTTTGTTTAAAAGCCTGTCCGCCTTTACATAATCTTTGATGTTTTCATCGTCAAAAATATCTAAGAGCACATCATATGCGCCGTCGTGCGAAACCGCAACTTTAAAAAGCGAGTTTTTTTCGTAATAATCCGCAATCTTTTCAAATATTTCATAATATGAATCATACTTTTTAAAAAGATAATCCATAGTATACTTAAAATCACCGCTGTTGTAATATCTGTCAAGAACAGATTCTATGCGCTTTAAAACAATTAATTCGTCAAACGAAATAAAATCGTTTTCCATAACTTCATAAGGCGCTTTGGACTTAAACTTATATCCGAATTTATCTTTTTCATTCCGTATTCTTGAACCTTTTAAAAGCTTTAAAAACCCAAGCTGAAGCATATGCGGACGGATTCTTAAAACATCGTTAAACGATTTTTTAAAAATACCAAGCGTTTCATACGGAAGACCTGCGATGAGATCCAAGTGAATATGTATTGTGCCGATATCAAGAATCTTTTTAACGTTTGACGCAACTTTTAAAAAATCAATGTTTCGTCCGATTGCATTAATCGTCTTTTCGTTTGTGGACTGAACTCCGATTTCAAACTGAATAAGTCCTTCGGGAGTATCTTTTAAAATTTCAATCATTTCATCGTCTATAAGATTTCCCGCAAGCTCAAAATGAAACTTTGTTTCCGCTCTGTTTTCGATTATAAACTTAAAAATTTCGTTTGCTCTTTTTCTGTCGGCATTAAACGTACGGTCGACAAATTTAACGAGCGGAACTTTGTTTTTTACAAAAAACATAAGCTCTTTTTTTACTCTTTCAAGGCTTAAAAAATTCACCTTTGCAGAGTTTGACGAAAGACAGTAGCTGCATTTATACGGACATCCGCGCGATGATTCGTAATAAAGGATTTTTCCCTTGTAATCTTTTATCGAGTCATCATACATAAACTCGTAATCGTCAAGCGGTATGCTTTCGCATAACGGATTTTGCAGAATTTCTCCGCTTTTTCGGTATGTAAGAGAAGGCACATCTTTAAAATCTTTGCCCTTCTCATATGCAGACAAAAGAGAAAACATCGGTTTTTCGCCCTCGCCTCTTATAATGCAGTCAACGCTTTTGTTATTTTTAAGCACTTCTTCGCTGTCATAAGAAACCTCGTGCCCGCCGAGCACAATAAACACGCCGGGATTAACTTTTTTTATGCACTCTGCAATGTAAAGAATTTTTTCAATGCTCCAGATATAACAAGAAAACGCTATAACATCGGCATTTTGAGAATAAATGTCGGCAATTACAGCGTCAATATTATCGTTGATAGTGTATTCTTTTACAACTGGAGAAAACTTTTTGCAATACTTTGCTATGCATTTAAGCGCAAGATTAACATGAATATATTTTGCGTTAAGAGCCGTAAAAAGTATCTTCATCGTGTCTTAAAATTCCTCCGTAAGTGTATCACCGTAATTTAAATCTGCATTATTAAAAACAGTATATCACATTTTACGGCATTTGTCACTACCTTAATTCATTTATTTTTACACAAATCACAGCCGGGGCAATACTCAAAATGATTTTCAAATATCCCCTCCACCGTTTTTAAAATCTGAACATTTTCAAAATTTTCTTTATTATGGATTATAACACGTTTAGGACTGATGCTTATAAGGTCGTTTATCATAACATCGTTTATGCAAAACTCCTCGTCGGATATTTCAAACATAAACTCTTTTCTGTCGTCTGCCTCAATTTTGTTTCCCAGATTATCGTAAAGCACATATGCGCCATTTTTGCTCTTTACAATGTTTACGGTATCGCATTTTGAATCGCGCACATTTATAAAATATTTCAAAAGTTTTATAAACTCATAATATTCTTTTTTTGCAAGCATATCTTCAACTATAATTTCAATTCTGTCCTCGGCGTCCAAAAGATAATCTTTAAGACGGAAATTAACAAATCCTTCAACAAGAAGCGAATTGTTTTCTTTTAAATAATCAAAAAGCTTTGCAGAAACAAATCTTTTTTCTCTGTCGGTTGCAAAGCTTTCATAAATTTCAAGTTTTTCATTTTTATCAAAATAACTGTAGTAAAGATTAATATATTTGTAAATATAGTTTTTTATATAAACGTCAAAAATATATTGACTCAAAATATCGCATAATGTTTTTTTGTTTTCGTCGTTTTCAAGAAAGGTTTTTATAAATGTTTTGTTTTTTGTGCAGTATATGCTGAAAAAAATTTCAGATTCTTCAAGCTTTTTTGCAACAAAAGCCATTTCGTTGTTTTTTGAAGATTTATCCTCCAATCCTATAGTAAAACACAACTAAACCACATCCCTTCCATAATGTAGTATGTGTTAAACAAAATATTATATTCAGGAGGAAAATATTGCCGAACCGAGATCGCACAGATTATAGCTTTCGTTAAACTCTGCCGTACAGCTGTGTTTTTGACAAAAGCTAATAATGTCTTTGTATGACGGATGATTTTTTAAGTTTCCGAAAAATGAAACAATCTTTTTTTTTGCGTTGTACGATGCTCCGCCGATAAACCCGTATTCATAAGGAAAAAGCTTAATATGCCCTTTTTCGATTTTTAAAACGTCGATATTGTTTTCGGCGCAGGCAAGATATATTCCGTCATCGGACGTTATTACGGCTTCATCGTTTACAATACACATATTGCATCTTGAATATCCCTGATTAATGTCTACAATATCGCCGTTAAAATTTTCCAAAATGCGTTTGTCTGTATATTTTTCAAAACAAAACAGCTTTTTTTCCACCCTTGCTACATTATATGCAATATCTTTCGGGTAGTTACTTTCAAGGCTCGTATTGCCGCTAATAAGATTTACATTAAGTTTTTTTAGTTTTTCGGAGTAATAATCAAAAAGAGTTGGCTCGCAGATATAAGTATCGCTGCTTATTTTTGCTATCTGTATATCGGGGTGATACGCCAAAGGAGAAGAAAGCTTTTTTACCGGCTCGGTATAAATGATTTCGTATTCTGCAAAAAAAGCATCACCGTATAATTCTTTAAATTCACCGTTTAAAATTGCAAACTTTTTATTTTCCATATTTTACCGCCATCACAATTCTTTTAAGATGTCATATAATACATTGTCAGTGAAAATCACTGTTTATATAGCTGCGGCACAGAAATTCTCATTTCTGTACCGCGGCAAGTTATAATTAAAACTATTGCTTAAAAATGTTCCTTAAACACCGTGCCTTAAAGCTTTGGATAATTTAGAAAACCAAAGCATATTTTTTAAAAAGATATGATATCTTCTTTTTTAAAAGTTACCGTAAACATACTGCCTTTATTAATCTCGCTTTCTGCCTCAATATCTGCATTATGACACAGTGCAATATGTTTTGCAATAGAAAGCCCGAGTCCCGTTCCGCCGGCCTTTTTTGACCTGCTCTTGTCAGCACGGTAAAATCTTTCAAAAATTCTCTTAATATCTTCGCTTCCTATTCCTATTCCCGTATCCGAAATTCTTATAAAATCTTCGCCTAAAACTATGTTGACTTTTCCGTTTTCCTTGTTGTATTTAACCGCATTGTCAACAATGTTAAAAATCATTTCGTAAAGCTGGGTTTTGTTTCCTTTTACGCACAAATCATTTCCCGAAATATCAATATTCACGTTCTTTTTTTCGGCTTTTTCTTTAATATGCGTGCACACATTTTGTGCAGTTTCCTTCAAATTTACGTTTTCGGCATTTAACACGCCGTTTTCTTCGTCAAGTTTTGAAAGCTCGATAATATCGTTTATGAGTGCCAAAAGTCTTTCGGCTTCCTTTTCGATTTTTTCGCTGAAACCGATTATGTCATCATTTTTTGCAATTCCGTTTTTAATAATCTGCGAATATCCCAAAATTGTTGTAAGCGGTGTTTTAAGCTCATGTGAAACGTTTGCCGAAAACTCACGGCGCACTTTTTCAGCTTTTGCCTTTTCGTCGATATCAAAAATTAAAATAATTACCGATGTTACAACCGATTTTTCAAAAACGGGACTTATGAAAATCTGATAATTTTTATCTTTTATAACTGTTTCAAAAGAGCGCTTTTCGCCCGAATATGCTTTTTTCAAGTTGTCCAAAACGGCGTCATCTCTTGTAAGATACAAAAAACTTGAATTTAGCGCATCGTTTTTTTCAAAGATATTCTGTGCGCTTATGTTTATTGAGATTACCGTCTTATTTTTGTCAAGCACAATAAGACCTTCGTTCATATTGTCGCTGAGTGTTGAAAGCCTTATTTTTTGATTGCGTATTTTTTCCATCTGTGCTTTGATTTCATCGCTCTGAGCCTTTATTCTGTTTAAAAACGGCATAAGCTCATCGTAATCCGACTCGTATTTTTCGTTTTTAATATCAATTTCGTTAATGGGCACAACAATGCTTTTTGTAAGATTTTTTGCAAATGTGTTTATGAGAAAATACAAAAAAATCACAACAATAATAATGGGAATACAAAGCGTTGCAAACATTTTAAACATCACGTTTGCGCTTCCGCAGACACGCACCACATTGCCGTCTTTAAGCTTTACGGCATAGTAATAAACGGCTTTATTAAGCGTTTTGCTGTATCTTTCGGCATATCCCTCGCCGTCTTTTAGGGCAAGTGCAATTTCGGGGCGGCTTATGTGATTGTCCATACCCGAAATGTCGTGCGAACCATTATCGCAGAGTATTTTCCCCGACGGATCGATAAGCGTAATTCTCTTTTCCAAAACGGTATCGGAAATGTTTTTTGCCTTTCCGCCATCATCAAGATATTTTTTAATAAGCAATGCCTCGTTTTTAAGTTCGTCTTTATACGACGAAGAATAAAGCGCAAAGTATGCCGTAACAAAAAGAAGCGATGTGATTGCAAGTGTAAAAATAACAAGCGCTCTTATGTTTGAATATATTTTTTTATACATAAAATCACCACCGTTTCGGCACAAATTTTAATTAATTTTGTATCCGACATTTCTTACGGTTTCTATTCTTTTTCCTTCATCGCCGAGCTTTTGTCTGAGCGTTTTAATATGCACATCTATTGTTCTTGTTTCGCCCTCAAAATCGGTTCCCCATATTTTGTTCATAAGGCTTTCTCTGCCCATAACAATTCCTCTGTTTTGCGCAAGATAATACAAAAGCTCAAATTCTTTAAAAGTAAGTTTTACTTCTTTTTCGTCCGAAAAGACGCTTCTGTGTTTTTTGTTTATCTCAATTCCGCCGATTTTAATTATATTCTCACCATCGCTTTTTTGAGTTCTGCGAAGAACCGCATTTGTCCTTGAAACAAGTTCCATTATATCAAACGGCTTTGTTATGTAATCGTCGGCGCCGGAGTCAAGACCTTTTATTTTATCCATCTGCGCCGATTTTGCCGTAAGCATTATTACGGGAATGTTTTTTGTTTCATCGCTTTTCTTTAAGCGTCTTAAAATCTCGTTTCCGTCAATGCCCGGAAGCATAATATCAAGAAGTATAAGGTCGGGTTTTTGGGTTTTAAGTTCATTAAAAAGACAGGCTGCGTCCTCAAAACCCATTGAAGAAAATCCCGTTTGCGAAAGCGTGTATACAACAAGCTCTCTTATATTTTCATCGTCTTCAACGCAAAATACTTTTTTCACATCATCACCGCCGAAAGCATCTTAAAAAAGATATTTTTTATATCACACTCCGTATTTTTTCTTGTATTCTTTATACATGGTGTCAAACGAAGCGTCGCCGTGGGATTTTACATTGTTCAAATATTCGTGCGTGTCAAAACTGTCGTCTGCAACCTGTATAAGACAGACCGCGACATTAGAACAATGGTCTGCAACTCTCTCACAGTTTGTTATAAGGTCGGACAAAACAAATCCCGTTTCAATTGTGCATTTGCCCTGCTGAAGTCTTTCAATGTGCGATTTTTTAACTTTGCTCTTTAATTTGTCGATTACCTGCTCAAGAGGCTCAACTT
>CABUQL010000049.1 GCA_902493665.1 uncultured Eubacteriales bacterium | reverse complement strand
TTCAATATTTTTGGCATCTTCAAGCCTGATACTAAGCTCGTACCCTCTGAGTCTAAGCTCAATCGGGTCGCCCAGCGGTGCGACTTTTATAACCGAAACAACAGTTTTCGGAGTAAGCCCCATATCGAGAAAACGTCTTCTTAATGCGCCCTCGCCGTTTACCGAAAGTATTTTGCCGCTTCCGCCTATCGGAAGTTTGTCAAGAGTCATATAAATTTCCTCCGTTTTAAACAATTTATCATTAAATACTTTACACTAAAATGCTTGATTTGTCAATTTTTTTATGATAAAATAATTATATGAACCAATTAAATTATTAAGGTGTTATATTTAAAAATCAATGCATTATTTTTAACATTTTCCGCCGGGTAATAAAAAATGCGCCCCGATGCGGTTTGCCTTTATAAATCATAGCGGGTTTTGGCTCTTTAGTGCCTGATGTTAGGAGATTTTATCTTGAAAAAACACGAAAGAAGTTTTAAAAATTACATAATTTTTGCGCTGATTTTCGTTTCGGTGTTTTCAGGTGTGCTTTGTGCTGTATCTTACAAAAGCGTAATGTCGTCTTACTACATAAACGCTCTTGACGATTCGCAAAAAAGCGGCGTAAACATTCTTGCAGCCGGAATTGACGATATGAGCAGCAGTGCCGACGCAATCGTCGTTGCAAATGTCAATCCCGAAAAGGACAAAATCACCATTGTTTCGGTTCCGTCGGAAACTATAGTTAAAATTATAGATACAAACCACCCTTTGAAAAACGTTTATTCAATAGGCGGCACGGATATGCTTGTTCAAAAAACCGCAGAAATTTTGGGAATTGACATAAACTACTACATCTGCACAAAATTTTCGGCGTTTGAAAACGTCATTGATATACTCGGCGGTGTTGAATTTAACGTGCCGTACGATATGCAGTATCAGGACAAAAAACAAGGTCTCAAAATAAATTTAAAAAAGGGAAAACAAACGCTTGACGGAGAAAAAGCGCTTAAACTTTTAAGATTTACAAAAAGCAAAACGGACCTTGCAAACCGTGAAAATGTTACGACAGACTTTTTTAAGGCATGCATAGACCAAAAGCTTAACAACAAGCATTTTTCAAAAATCACGTCGGCTGCAAAAGAAGTTATGAAAAACACAAAAACAAATCTTTTAAGCTACGATATCGACGCGTACAGTGCAATTGCAAAAAGCGTTATGTCAAAAAATATTGAAATTAAAAAAATAGAAGGAAAAATAAACACAACTGACGGATATTCGTTTTTTTATCCCGATGAATCAAGCGTAAAAAGCATATTTTCAAGCGAAAAATAAAATAATAAGGCATTGGATTTAAAACCAATGCCTTCGTTTACTAACAGCAGCAATTATTGTTTCCGGCACCGTCGTTTGCAAAGAGCAGCCAGATTATAATAATTACTCCGATAATAATCCAAATACCGTTACCGTCGCCGAATATGCCGTTATTGCAACTGCATGCGGGCGGTGTCGGTCTGCAGCAATCATCCATTAAAAACATGCCTCCCGGTTATTATTGACAGCATCCATTAGCATTAGCTTCGCCTGTGCAGTTGTTGTTTAAGAACAATAAGAGAATTAAAATGATAAACCACAAAGCTGTGCTTCCATTGCTGCCGCAGCCGTTGTTATTGTTAAACAGTCCAAACATAGTGTCACCTCCCCAAAGTTTATTCAGCTTTTTTAATCACAGCAACCAAACAATAATAAGAATACCAGTATGAAAAACAAAATACCATCATTGCCGTTAAATAAACTGTTGCAGCAACTATTTGACATATTTAACACCTCCACAAAAGTTAAATGCGGTTTTTAACCGTTTCAATATTATACTATGACTTTTCATCTTTTTTGGTTACAACTCAAAACGAGATTTAAAATACACACAGAAAGGACTTAAGATTTTATGAAAGCTATTATACTTACAATTTCGGCAGGCGGCGGACATCATACCACCACCAAAGCAATCGACGCTCATTTTAAAGAGCTCGGAATCGAAACAGTTATGATTGACGCATACAAATACTTTAATGTCTTTTTAAGCAACACGGTTGAAAAAGGATATCTTCTTTCCACAAAATACGCTCCTGCGCTTTACGGCGGATTTTACAGAATTGCCGAAAAGAGAACGAACGTAGATATAGATATGAAATTCGGCGGAATGGGCACAAGCATTGTGTTTAAGCAATTTGTAAAATTTGTGCAGAAGCAAAATGCCGATGTCGTTATAGCAACGCACATTTTTGCGGCGGAGCTTCTTACAATGATGCGCGAAAAAAACGTAATCGACGCAACACTTATCGGAATAATAACCGACTTTACAATCCACCCATTCTGGGAGGAAACAAATCTTGATTATTACGTTACGGCGTCAGAACTTTTAAATTATCAGATGCACAAAAAAAATATCGGCACAAGCAAAATTCTCCCCTTCGGCATACCCATTCACCCCAAATTTTCGGTTAAAATGCCAAAAGAAGAAGCAAGGGAGCAGCTCGGAATAAAAAACAAAACAACCGTTATGGTTATGACAGGCTCAATGGGTTATGGTTCGGTTTTTAAGTATATAAAAGCGCTCGACGAATCGCCTATGGAATTTCAGCTTGTTTGCGTTTGCGGAAACAATAAAAAGCTTAAAAAACGTCTTGACAACTACATTTCAAAAAAAGATATGCTCGTTTTCGGATTTGCGACAAATGTTGACGTTATTATGGACGCTGCGGATTATCTTGTTACAAAACCGGGCGGACTAAGCGTTTCGGAGGCGCTCGCAAAAGGACTTCCGCTTATTTTAATCGACCCTATTCCAGGTCAGGAGGACAGAAATCAGGAATTTTTGTTAAATGCCGGAGTTGCGCTTGCGGTTACAAAAACGCATCCCGTTGACGAAGCGATTTATCAGATTATGAATAACAAAGCAAAAGAAGAAGTTTTGCCGAAAATTATAGAAGGACTCAGCAAACCTTTTGCAGGCAGGGAGCTTGGTGAATTTGTACTCGGACTTAAAAATAATTCTTCCGTCTCAAATTGAAGGCATTTTAAAAACGCTTGAAAATCATGGGTTTGACGCATATGTTGTCGGCGGAACGGTTCGTGATTTTCTTCTCGGAAAAAGCACGCATGATTACGACATCACGACAAATGCGCTGCCGAAAGAAATACACAAAATCTTTGAAAAGTGCATCGATACGGGAATAAAACACGGCACGGTTACAGTAATTATGAACGGTATCAAAGCGGAAATCACAACTTTCCGCAGCGACGGAGTTTACAAAAATCACAGAAAACCCGAAAGCGTGACGTTTTCAAAAAACATATGCGACGACCTTTCAAGACGTGATTTTACAATGAACGCAATTGCGTATAAAGACGGCACATTTACAGACGTTTACGGCGGTTTGAAGGATATTGAAAACAAAACAATAAAAACGGTAAACGACGCATCGGACAGATTTTTTGAAGATGCGCTGAGAATGATGCGCGCCGTAAGATTTTCGTGCACGCTGAATTTTTCGCCCGATAAAAACCTGTTATCTGCCGTTGAAAAACAAGGCGGGCTTATAAAATACGTAAGCTTTGAAAGAATCAAATCGGAATTTGACAAAATCGTTATGTCGGACTATCCAGAAAATATTTCAAAATTTCAGAGCACGCACTTTTTTAATCATATTTTTCCGAATCTTCAAAAAGCGCTTGATTTAAAAAAAGATTTTTCAGTTATCAAAAATGCAAAAACAATTTACGAAAAATACGCACTTTTGTTTTTAATCTGCGGTGAAAAAGATTTTTCCGAGTTTTTGCAAAAATACAAATTTTCCAATGGAGAAAAAAAGAAAATATCAAAAATTATTGAATTTTTTGATGTTTTAACAAATGAGTCCGATGTTTACTCTGTAAAAAAAGTTATGTCCCAAGCAGGCGAAGAAACGGTTTTCGGCATTATTAATGTTAAAAATGCGTTGAAAACAAATACAAAAAATCTTTGCGATACATTTGAAAAAGCCAAAAACGAACCGTATCTTATAAAGCATTTAAAAGTTACGGGAAACGACTTAATAAACCTCGGAATTAAAAAAGAGAACATCGGAAAAATCTTAAAGTATTTACAGGAAGAAGTTACAAAAGACAAAAACGCCAACGACAAAGAAAAGCTTATTGTTTTGGCAGTAAGGCGGTATGAAAATGAAAATTAAAGCATATGCAAAAATCAACATCGCACTTGACGTTGTAAAAAAGCGTGATGACGGATATCACGATGTCAAAATGATTATGCAAACCGTTTCGCTTTGCGACTCGGTTGACGTTTATCCCATTTACGAGGGCGGAAAAACGCAGGTTCACACAAACAACGACAAAATACCTTCTATGGAGGGAAATATTGCCTACAAAGCGGCTCTTGCATTTTTTGAAATGACAGACAAAAAAGACGCAAGCGCAAAAATTTTCATAAAGAAAAACATCCCCTTCGGAGCAGGTCTTGCCGGCGGCAGTGCGGATGCGGCAGCAGTAATAATTGCCCTTAATGAGATTTTTAAAACAAACCTGACGAAAAATGAGCTTTGCAAAATCGGCGCAAAGGTCGGCGCAGTTGTTCCGTTTTGTATTATGAAAAACACATATCTTGCAGAAGGAATCGGCAATGTGCTCACGAGAATACCGAATTTTAAAAGCTTTGACGTTTTAATAGTAAAACCCAATTTTGCGGTTGAAACACCTTACGTTTACAAAAATCTTGTTCTTGACGAAAATATCGACCATCCCGACGTTGACAAAATAGCCGAAGCGATTTTTGACGACAATTCCGATTTTGTTTTTGAAAATTCAAAAAATGTGCTTGAAAGCGTTGTTATGAAAATGCATCCCGAAATTGCAAAAATAAAAGACGATATGAAAAAGTACGGCGCAAAAATGGCGCTTATGAGCGGAAGCGGACCGAGCGTGTTCGGAATATTTGAAAATGAAGAAAAATGCGTTGATGCGTATAATTATTTTAAAAACACATATAATGAAACATTTCTGACAAAAACAGTTTGCAATGTATAATTTTATTAAAATGCGCAATAATTAAACTGCAAGGCAAAGCCGAAAAGGAGTTACCCGATATGAAAAAGTTTATTATTGCGTTTTTTGCAGGGCTTGTTATTACCTGCATCATCGTTTCAAACCATTTTAAAACAGTTGAAAGCGCACTTGCCGACAGTGTTTTAAGGCTTCACGTTATTGCAAACAGCGATTCTTATGACGACCAGGCTTTAAAACTTAAAGTCCGTGACGCAGTTATAGAAAATACAAAAGACATTTTTTCCGTACAAAACGACATCTGTGCCGCAAGTCAAAGCGCCGCAAAAAATCTTGATCATATAAAAAGAATTGCCGAAGATGAAATCAAGAAAAACGGGTTTGACTACAAGGCAGATGTCACATTCGGAAAAAGCGAGTTTCCGACAAAGATTTATAATAACATCACACTGCCGTCGGGCACTTATCAGGCGCTTAAAATTGTTATCGGAAGCGGCGAAGGAAAAAACTGGTGGTGCGTTATGTATCCTCCCCTTTGCTTTACCGACGGAACAACAAAAATGGACAAAGAATCAAAAGCAATACTTAAAAAATCACTCACAAAAGAAGAATACAACCTTGTTATGACAAAAAAACAAATCCCCGTTAAAGTTAAATTTAAGCTTTACGAAATTTGGCAGACGGGAAAAAAGTTTACCGGAAACGTATTTAAAAAATTAAAATAATTGATTTTTAAAATCCAAAGACAGCAGAGAATTCTGCGGTCTTTTTTTGTTGTATAAATAAAAACCCGTCCGATATAAAACTTTAACCGAACGGATTATATTATTAAATTTATTCTTCTTCGTTTTCTTCGTTTTCTTCGCTTTCGGGAAGCTTTCTTACCGCCGCCCAAAGTATCTTTTTTTCCTCAATTGTCTGAACGTCAAAATGAAGTCCGCAAACCTCAACACTCGGTGTTGTTCCGTCTTCGGGAATTGAAGGAAGGCAGCTTAATATCATTCCCGCAACCGTGTCGTAATCATGGTTTTCGGGGATTTCAATATCGAGTTCTTCAGCAAAGTCTTCTATTTTCATACTGCCGGCAACACGCCACATATTATCCCCTATTGCCGTAATTTCCTGAGGCTCGGCAGGGTCGAACTCATCAAAAATATCGCCGACGATTTCTTCCAACAGGTCCTCAATTGTAACAACACCGGCAGTTCCGCCGTATTCGTCAACAACAACCGCAAGATGCTGTTTTTGCGCCTGCATATCTTTAAAAAGTCTGTCTGCATGAACGCTTTCGGGAACGAAATATGCCTGTCTTAAAAGCTCTTTAAGGGTTTGCTTTCCGCCCTCCTGGAGATTTAAAAGAAAATCTCTGGCATTTAAAATACCGCAAATATCATTTATGTCGTCTTCATAAACCGGATATCTGCTAAGACCCGTTTCACGTATAACTTTAAGAATTTCTTCGTTTGTATCTTCAAGCGAAAACGCCGTAACTTCAGGCTCCGGAGTCATTATTTCGCTCGCCGTTGTGTCGCCGAAATCAAAAACGTTTTCTATCCACTGCTGCTCAGACTGGTCTATTGCACCCTGTTCTCCGCTGCTTTCAACCATAAGTCTTAATTCTTCTTCGCTTGCAATTCCGCTTTCCGCCTCGGTTTTCATTCCGAAAAGACGAAGCGTTGCGTTTGTGCATATGCCAAGAAGCCAGAACATCGGCGCAAACACCGTGCTGATAACTCTTAAAACTCTCATTGCGGGACGGGCAAACATCAGAGGTTTTTGCATTGCAACTCTTTTGGGAACCATTTCGCCGAAAGCAATGCTGAAAAACGATATAATGATTGTCACAACAACAGTTGAAATTACGGACGCTACTCCTTCAGAAATAGGAAGACTCAGCGTATTTAACATAAAATAATCAAGATATCCAGAAAAGTTTTCGGTACCGAATGCGGCACTTAAGAATCCCGAAAGTGTTATCGCCACCTGTATTCCCGACAAAAAGCTGTTTGGATTTTCCACAACATTTAAAAGCGAAGCCGCCGTTTTATCGCCGTCTTGAGCCTGTTTTGAAAGTTTAACCGGATTTAAAGACAAAAACGCAATCTCGGACCCGGCAAAAAATGCATTAAGCAATATAAAAACAATCTGCAGAAGTATCTGCGATGTAAGGTTTTCCATTTATTTTAGCACTCCCTGAAAAATTAAAACTTTGGCAGCAGAAGTAAAAAAGATGTGTAAGTCTCCCGATGCCTGCCTTAAAAAAACGCAAAAAAGGCAAAGCCCCACGCAAAGACAAATTGCGGAAGCAATGCCGTAAATTCTATAATTTTAATCTTTTAAATAACTTTCGTCGACAACAATCCGGGTCGGCGTAACTCATATTTATATATTCCCTTCCGTATTCTTTAAATTTATAAGCACTTGGCATAACAGTTTTAACATTATGCGCTTGTTCTAAATTACAGACAGTATATCATAAAAAAAATACGTTGTCAATACTGCATGTTTGTTTTGATACTTGTTTTGATACTTGTTTTGATTTTTTTAAATAAGTATTCATTTTAGCACCAAAACTTATGCGCAATATTCCTATATTAAAATCGGTTTTTCAGTATTGCCGGACTTAATTGCCGCATCGCCTTATTCATCTTTACTCAGCAAAAAATTACTCTGAAAATGATATTTTTTTAATTTTATGTATTGACATTTGCCTGTTTTGGTGATATACTAGTCATTGCCTTTGATTCTGTTTGCGCCCTTGGCTCAACGGATAGAGTAGCTGACTTCGAATCAGTTGGTTGTAGGTTCGAATCCTACAGGGCGTGCCACTTATACGGGGGTGTAGCTCAGCTGGGAGAGCACCTGCCTTGCAAGCAGGGGGTCAGGAG
>CABUQL010000048.1 GCA_902493665.1 uncultured Eubacteriales bacterium | reverse complement strand
TTGTCGGAAAAATACTTGTCCGCACAAAAGACGGAAAAGAAACAAAACTTAGAATTACCGAAACCGAAAGTTACCGGGGCGAAGAGGATACGGCCTGCCATGCACATAAGGGGAGAACAAAAAGAACCGAAACCCTTTATATGAAGGGCGGTACAATTTACGTTTACCTTTGTTACGGTATGCATTATCTTTTAAATTTTGTTACCGAAAAAGAAGAGAATCCGCAGGCGGTGCTTATCCGTGCGTGCGAAATTTATAACGGTCCCGGAAAGCTTACAAAGCATCTTGAAATTGATAAAAGCTTCAATAATCAAAGCATAATCGCAAATGACAGACTGCATATTGAAGATGACGGACAAAGATTTGAAATACTTTGTGACAGGCGTGTGGGAATAAATTATGCGGCGCAGGAGGATATTGATAAACTGTGGCGCTTTAAAATGGGAAAAAAGTTGACATAATGCGTGTTTTGTGGTAAAATATTTTGTTGGTATATGTAGAATTCTTATAGTTTTTAATACTTTGACGCTAAAAACACAAATGCTTTGTGCCAAAGATTTAAAAGCCTTAGTTTTAAAGGAGTAATTTATATAATGAGCAAAAGAGAAGATTTGAGAAATATTGCAATTATCGCCCATGTTGACCACGGCAAAACAACGCTTGTTGACGCAATGCTTAAGCAGGCGGGTGTTTTCAGAGAAAATCAGCATGTTGACGAAAGAGTTATGGACAACAACGATCTTGAAAAAGAGAGAGGAATCACAATCCTTTCCAAAAACACGTCGCTTATGTATAAAGGCGTAAAAATCAATGTTGTTGATACACCGGGACATGCCGACTTCGGAGGCGAGGTTGAGCGTGTGCTTAAAATGGTCGACGGTGTTTTGGTTCTTGTTGACGCTTTTGAAGGATGTATGCCTCAGACAAGATTTGTACTAAAAAAAGCGCTTGCGCTTAATCTTAATCCAATCATAGTTGTAAATAAAATCGACAGACCGAATGCAAGGCCGCACGAGGTTGTTGAAGAAGTTCTGGAACTGTTTTTGGATCTTGACGCAACGGACGAGCAGTTTAATTCGCCTGTTATTTTTGCTTCGGGACGTGACGGATATGCAACGAGAACTCCCGATGTTGCGGGAAAAGATATGACACCGCTTTTCGATATGATACTTGAAAACGTTAAAGCACCCGAGGGCGACGAAGACGCGCCGATGCAGTTTCTTATTTCTAACATCGACTACGACGATTACGTTGGAACAATGGCGCTCGGACGTGTTGAAAGAGGCGTTATGAGTGTCGGACAGTCTGTAACCGTATGCGGAAAGGACGGAAACAACAGAAGCGCAAGAATCGGTAAAATATATCAGTTTGAAGGCCTTAAAAAAGTTGAAGTTGACAGTGCGAAAATCGGCGATATCGTTTGTGTTTCGGGTGTCGGCGAAATAAACATCGGCGAAACAATATGCGACAGCGAATGTATTGAACCGCTTCCGTTTGTTGAAATAGACGAACCTACGCTTTCAATGACTTTCTCGGTTAATAACAGTCCTTTTGCAGGTCAGGACGGCGATTTTGTTACATCACGACATTTAAGAAACAGACTTTTTAAAGAAATGGAAACAAACGTCAGTCTTAAAGTTGAAGAAACAGACAGTGCCGATGCATTTAAAGTGTCGGGAAGGGGAGAACTCCACCTTTCTGTCCTTATTGAAACAATGAGAAGACAGGGCTATGAATTTCAGGTATCAAAACCACAGGTTATAACAAAGGTTGTAGACGGAAAGCTTATGGAACCTGTTGAGCTTCTTATGATAGACGTTCCCGATGAATATGTCGGCGCAGTTATAGATAAACTCAGCGAAAGAAAAGCGCAGATGAAAAATATGACAACCGGCGCAGCGGGATATACAAGACTTGAATTTGATATTCCTTCAAGGGGTATAATAGGTTACAGAGCGCAGCTTCTCACAGATACAAGAGGAAACGGCGTTATGAACCACATTTTGTCGGGATATGAAGAATACAAAGGCGAAATAATGAGCAGACAAAGAGGTTCGCTTGTTGCATTTGAAACAGGCGAAAGCGTAACATACGGACTTTTCAATGCGCAGGACAGAGGAACTATGTTTATAGGACCGGGCGAAAAAGTATATGCCGGAATGATTGTCGGCGAAAACTCAAGAATCGATGACGTTGAAGTAAATGTCTGCAAGAAAAAACACGTTACAAATATGCGTGCATCGGGAAGCGACGAGGCTTTAAGACTTGTTCCGCACACAGTTCTTTCGCTTGAACAGTGCATAGAATTTATAAACGACGACGAGCTTTTGGAGGTTACACCGCATCACTTAAGACTCAGAAAGAAAATTCTTGACAAATCTTTAAGAGCAAAAGCAAGAAACGCTAAATAAGAGGTAAGTTTATATGGTAAACTTCAATAATGACTGGGACGAAATATTAAAAGACGAGTTTAAGTCGGAGTATTATCTTAAGCTTAGAGAGTTTTTAAAATCCGAATACTCGCATCACAAAATTCATCCCGATATGAACGATATATTTAACGCGCTTAAATGGACATCTTTTAAAGATACAAAGGTTGTAATACTCGGTCAGGACCCGTATCACGGCGAAAACCAGGCGCACGGACTTGCGTTTTCCGTAAAAAAAGGCGTTGCAATTCCGCCGTCGCTTCTTAATATGTATAAGGAGCTTAAAGACAGTTTGGGACTTTATATTCCGAATAACGGATATCTTGAAAAGTGGGCAAGACAGGGTGTGCTTTTGCTTAATGCATCGCTCACCGTAAGAGACGGTCTTGCAAATTCCCACAGAAACAAAGGGTGGGAGATATTTACGACGGAGATAATTAAAAAACTAAACGAGAGAAACGATCCTGTTATTTTTCTTTTGTGGGGAAATAATGCGCGCGAAAAAGCACAGTATATTGACAGAAGCAAGCATTACATTTTTGAAACGGTTCATCCGAGTCCGCTTTCTGCAAGCAGGGGATTTTTTGGATGCGGACACTTTAAAAAAGCAAACGAAGTGCTTGTAAAACTGGGCAAAGAGCCTATAGACTGGCAGATAGAAAATATTTAAAACAGAAAATATTTAAACGATTAAGGAGATGCTTTTAATGGGATGCACACACGATTGTTCATCATGCAAAAGTAATTGTGACTCAAAATCAAAAGAAAGCTTTATTGAAAAGCTTAACGAGCTTTCAAGCGTAAAAAAAGTTATCGGCGTTGTAAGCGGCAAAGGCGGCGTAGGAAAATCGTCCGTTACTGCAATGCTTTCCGTTCTTGCACAAAGAAACGGATTTAAAACCGCTGTTTTGGACGCGGATATCACAGGCCCGTCAATTCCAAAAATGTTTAATTTAACGGAAAAAGCGGCATCCGACGGCGAAAGAATGTATCCTGTAAAAACAAAAACGGGAATAGACGTTATGAGCATAAATCTTCTTTTGGAAGACGATACAGACCCGGTTGTGTGGAGAGGTCCTGTTATTTCGGGTGCGGTAAAACAATTCTGGACAGACGTTGTCTGGAAGGACATTGATGTAATGTTTATTGATATGCCTCCCGGAACGGGCGATGTTCCGCTCACAGTGTTCCAGTCAATTCCGCTTGACGGTATTGTTGTTGTAACTTCACCGCAGGAGCTTGTTTCAATGATAGTTGAAAAAGCCGTTAAAATGGCAAATCTTATGGATGTTGACGTTTTGGGCGTTGTTGAAAACTACAGTTATGTTAAATGCCCCGACTGCGGAAAAGAAATTAATGTATTCGGAAAAAGCAATATAGACGAAATTGCAAAGAAATTTAATATCGACACTGTTGCAAAACTTCCGATAGACCAAAAAATTGCCGCTGCATGCGACAGCGGTATGATTGAACTTTTTGAAAATACACATCTTGATAAAATCTGCGAAAAAATTCTTAACAATTAAAAAACAGGCTGTATCAAACGATACAGTCTTGTTTGAGTTTTGAAAGTTTAAAGTTTAAAAAAATTCTATTACTGCTTTCTTTATATCGGCGGAATGGAGATAAAAATGAAAAAACGTGCATTTAATCTGTTAAAAAGCTGGTGTGACCGTCTTTTGGAGCATCAGATAAAAGAAATAAAAGACAAATCTCTTTTCGGAGCGGTTGTGTGTCCTGCATGTGCTTTTGTTCACGGAAGATGCGCAGATGCGCTATATCCGCTTATTTATCTTTACAGCGAAACAAAAAACAAGAAATACTTTGACAGCGCCGTGCTTCTTGTTGACTGGGCAGAAAACAACGTGCTCAGAAAAGACGGAAGTTACGATAATGACGTCACCAAAAAGTGGAAATGCACAACTTCGTTTTTTCAAATCGGCATGGGCGAAACGCTTATTCATTTTAAAGATATTATAGATGAAACTACATACCGCAAATGGTTTAACATATTTAAACGCCAGTCGGAATTTATGATAAATTATCTCGGCAACGCAAATGTTGATCCGCACATTAACTATTATTGCGCATGGGCGCATTCAATGGCAATGGCTTATAAAATTTTAGGTGATGAAAAATATAAAATCAAGGCAAAACATTGGCTTGATTTTTCGCTTTCGTTTATAACTGATGATTATCTCTTGTGCGGCGAAGGACATCCTATTGATCTAAAAACCGATCGCGGAAGACGTGCAATAGATTTGGGATATAATGTTGAAGAATCCGTTCCCGCACTTTGTGAGTGTGCAATGATACTCGGCGATAAAAAAGCACTTTCAAGGCTTAAAAAATGTGTTTTGGCACATATTGAATTTATGCTTCCCGACGGCGGCTGGGACAACAGCTTCGGCACAAGAATAGGAAAATGGACGTATTACGGAAGCAGAACGAGTGACGGTTGCCAGAGTGCGTTTTTGGATTTTGATGATGACATCATAAGAGAGGCTGCATACAGAAACTTTTTGCAGTACGAAAAGTGCACATTTGACGGTGAGCTTTACGGTGGTCCGATGTATCACACGGCCGGTGAAAAAGCTTGTTATCATCATATGATTTGCCATGCAAAGTCGCTTGTTAAAATTTGTATGGAGAACGAAAAGCTTTCAAATGGTGAAAAACCAAAAGAAGTTAAGCTTTTGCGTGAAGAAGAATATGGAGTAAAAAGATTTAACAGTGCCGGTGTTTTGCTTGTTTCAAAGGGAAAATGGCGTGCTACGATATGCGACAACGATTTTGATTGCTACGGAGCGTCAAACCCTATGGGTGCATGCATTACAATGCTTTATCATATGGATGCCGGCGTAGTTTTAGCAGCATCAATGACAAAGTACAAAATTCTTGAACCCGGCAACTTTCAGGTACTCAGAAACAGTGATGAGCACAAGTGTTCAACATTCAGAATAGAAAACGGTGAATATTTAAGCATACTCGATAAAGATGCAAAAATAGATGAAAATCTTAATGCATCGGGAAGTCTGGTAAATAGATGCGGAGAGAAAAACGGCAGATTCGAAATAAAATACGAATTTTCAAAAGACGTTGCGATAACCGTAAAAACAGATGTTGATGCCGTTTTGGTTATTCCTTGTGCAAATCTTAAAAAAACAGGAATTTTGTGCGAAGAAAAAGAAATATCAGTCGGCAAGGAGTACCTGTCGTTGCCAAACGGATTTATATTTAACGATGTAAAAATAAATCTTGAAAAAAATGAACAAACAACGGTAAAAATTTCTGTAAAATAAGCATATTGACAAACATAAAAAAATTAATTATACTGAATTTAACTATGGTAACAAGGAGTTTTTAATTTGAAAAAATCTTCTTATGTATATATAAGCGCTTCCTTTGCGGTTTTGTATGTACTGCTAACGTTATATTTGTCGCAAAGCTTTGATGCAAAAAGCCTTATCCATGCCTCATCGTTTTACCGAGAAAACGGCGGCGGATTTTTAAACAGTACATATTTTGCTCTTTTAATCTCCGGAGCGATGCCGGTAAAAGAAATGACGCTTTCTCTTAACATCATCTGCACACTTATTTCGGCTTTTCTAATTTATCTCATCTTAAAAAAAGCGGTCACAAAAAATGCTGCGCTTCTTTTTTCGGGGATGTTTCTCTCATTTTTTATCGGTACATGCGCAAAAACATCATATGTTTGCGTTGCGGCATTTTTAAACACATTTATTTTGTACGTTTACTTTATGAAATACAGCGGAGTTGTAAAGTGGTATCTTATAGAAATAATAATTGCCTGTCTTGCGCTGCATTTTAAAATTTACATATTGTTTCTGTTTTTGTTTCCGCTTTTGGCATTTTCAAAAATTAAAACTTACAAAACATCATGGACGGCATTTGTAAACTGCATAGGAATATACGCACTTGCGTTTTTGCTTTACTTTTTGTTTGTTAAAAGTTTTCCGGTACCGCTTTTTGAGTTTTCAAAGCAGTCCGTTAAAGAGTTTGTTTTACAGTTTAACTTTGAAAAAGGTCTTGCGTCAGCGGTGTTTTTGTTTACGCTGATTGCAAATTTTTACTGCGCAAAACTTACGAATACGTATGCCCTGTTCGGAGGAGTATCATTTTTGACATACGTTTTGTCAAACTGCATGTTTAAATCAAACATCAGTAGTTATTACGCATTTTTCCCGATTTGCTTTGCATCATTTTCATGCGTTTTTTGTCATTTAAAAATTTTCAGAGGATATAAAACTGTTTCTTTGATTTTGTGCACATGTTTTGGTATTTTAATGTGTGCATTGCAAATAATAATTTAAGTTAAACAATTTATTTTTTGCTATATGATTAAGTTTTTTACAAAGGAGAGAAAACTTTGAAAAACGATTATGCCATAAAAGAGGAATTTAAAAAACGTTTTTCCGATGAAGGAGAACCGCTTGAGGCGTATTGTCCGTACAGAGTGTGTCCGCTCGGAGCACATGTTGACCATCAGTACGGACTTGTTTCGGGTTTTGCGATTGACGAAGGAATCAAAATTTTGTTTGTTCCCGACAAATCAAAGGTTATTGAACTTGAAAGTATGAATATGGTGGGAAGAATAACATTTCCGCTTAACGATGTGCCTGATGTTCAGGGCGATTGGTGTGACTATTTAAGAGGTGCAACAAAATTTCTTGCAACCGACAAAAACCTTAAAATCGGCTTAAAGGGCCTTATTTACGGCTCGCTTCCTATTGGTGGATTGTCGTCATCTGCGGCGGTTATTATTGCCTTTTTGGAGGCGCTCAGCAAAGCAAACAGTATTAAGCTTACATCTGATGAATACATTGACTATGCGCTTAAGGCAGAGAAGGATTATGTAGGAGTAAATGTCGGAAAGCTCGACCAGAGCTGCGAGGTTCTCTGCAAAAAAGACCATCTTTTATATCTTGATACAAAAGACGGTTCGTATAAACATATTCCAACAAGCAAAAATATGCCCGATTATGAATTTGCAATTGTTTTTTCGGGAGTGCCAAGAACTCTTGTGGGAAGTCAGTTTAACACACGTGTTGACGAGTGCAAATCGGCATCGTATCTTTTAAAAGCGCTCAGCGGAATGAGCTACGGTAAATATGCCGACACGCGCCTCAGAGATGTTCCCTATAACATTTACGATGAATTTAAAGATAAAATCCCCGAAAACTGGAGAAGAAGAGCAGAGCATTTTTATACAGAGTGCGAAAGAGTTAAAAGAGGCGCAAAATACTGGAAAGAAGGAAATCTCAAAGAGTACGGACGTCTTGTTTTTGAGTCGGGCTATAGTTCGATTAACAACTTTGAAACAGGTTCGGCAGAGCTTGTAAAAATTTACGAAATTATGCGAGAAACCGAAGGAGTATACGGCGGACGTTTTTCGGGAGCGGGATTTAAAGGCTGCTGTATGGCAATAATCAATCCTGAGTATAAAGAATCGATTAAAGAAAAAATAACAAGAGAGTATCTTAAGAAATTCCCGATGTATAAAGACACTTTTTCAATACACTTTTGCAAAA
>CABUQL010000047.1 GCA_902493665.1 uncultured Eubacteriales bacterium | reverse complement strand
GTGGAATTTACAGTTACGAGTTTGAAAACGGAAAGCTTAAATTTAACAAAAAAACAGAAATTGACAGACCGATGTATGCAATTTTTGAAGACGGCAAAATTTATGTTTTAAAAAGAGAAGGAAACGACGAAAACAGCTGCGTTGTCTGCTATGACTTAAAAGACGGCGCACTTGTAAATCCCAAGCTTATCGGCTCAACAAACGGACTTTGCGGATGTCACCTTTGCATGAAAAACAAAAATATTTACGTTGCAAATTATATATCGGGAAGCGTTTGCAAAGTCGGAGGCGCTCTTGTTACCCACACGGGAGACGGTCCTAACAAGCCAAGACAGGACAAGGCACACTGCCATTACATAGAAAAATCGCCGGACGGCAAATATCTTTTGGCGGTTGACCTCGGTGAAGACACAATTTATACATACGATGAAAATTTAAACGAGATTTCAAGTGTTAAAGCTCCGGCAGGATACGGTCCGAGACACCTTATTTCAAACGGAAACATTGTTTACTGTGCAAACGAGCTTATATCATCGGTTTCGGTTTATACTTACGATGACGGAAAACTCACATTAAAAGACACCGTAAGCACACTCCCCGACGATTTTAAAGATTTCAGCAAAGCGTCGGCAATACGTTTTAATAACGGATATGTTTATGTGTCAAACAGAGGCCACGATTCCGTTGCGGTATTTAAGGCCGACGGCGAAAAGCTCACTCTTACGGATATTGCAAAATGCGGAGGAATTTCTCCGAGAGATATAAACATTTTCGGCGGATACGTTATTTGCGCAAACGAAACAAGCGGCGACCTTACCGTTATGAAAATCAAAGAAAACGGAAAGCTTGAATTCACAGGCGAAAAAGCAGAGCTTAAGGGCGCTCTTTGGGTTGACGAAAATTAACAATTTCAACATCTTAAAAACAATAAAGTTATTAAAAACCAACACTGGGCATCCGGGAAAGACGGGTTTAAAATGGAAAAAATTATTGTGAGTGCCTGTATCTTAGGCGACAAAACACGCTATGACGGAAAATCAAAAAAAGTTTTAAGTGAAAAACTTGAAAAGTGGATAAGCGAAGGCAGGGTTGTTAAAATCTGTCCCGAGGTTATGGGAGGACTTGGTGTTCCCAGAGCAAAATCCGAAATATCGGGAGAAAAAGTTATAAACGAAAAAGGGCTTGACGTCACAAAAAACTTTTATGACGGTGCGAAAAAATCTCTTGAAATTGCAAAGAAAAACAACATAACAAAGGCAATTTTAAAACAGGCAAGTCCGTCATGCGGAACAAAAGAAATTTACGACGGCTCGTTTTCGGGAGTAAAAATAAGCGGTGCGGGAATATGCGCACGTCTTTTTTATGAAAACGGCATTGAAATTTACGACGAAACGGAAATTGACAAAATCACATTGGAATAAATATAAATAAAGACTTAAAACGAGTGGATAAAAACATTTTAAAAAATACAGAATTTGTAAACACATATAATTTTTTCAAAAATCACTTGTTATGGCTGAAAAAATGTGATATAATTAACTAAAATGCAGTTTAGAGGTTAATTTATGCAAAGATTTTTTGTTGACGATAACGCAATAAAAGACGGAAAAATTACGATAACGGGCGATGATGCATCGCATATTTCAAGAGTTTTAAGGCTTGATAAAGGCGACAAAACCGTCGTGTGCTGCAATTTAACCGATTATTTTTGCACTATAGAATCATCTTTGAAAAGCGAAGTTATTTTAAATGTAGATTATACAAAAGAAAACTTAAACGAAGCTCCGATTAAAATAACGGTTTATCAGGGGTTGCCGAAATCGGACAAGATGGACTATATTATTCAGAAATGCGTTGAACTCGGAGCAGAAAAGTTCGTTCCCGTCATAACAAAAAACTGCGTTGTAAAAATAAAAGACGGTGACAAAAAGGTTTTGCGATGGCAAAAAATAGCTTCGGAAGCCGCAAAGCAATGCGGAAGGGGTATTATTCCGAAGGTTATGCCGGTTACAAAGTTTGAAAATGCGGCAAAGGATGCCGAAGGGCTTAAAATCATTCCGTATGAAAACGAAAAAACAACCGGACTTAAAAGCATTTTAAAAAACAAAGACGATTTGACCGATAAAATTTCGGTATTTATAGGTCCCGAAGGCGGATTTGACGAAAGCGAAATTATTCTTGCAAAAGAAAACAAAATCGTTCCGGTCACGCTCGGACCGAGGATACTCCGAACGGAAACAGCCGCGGCGGCGGTATGTGCAGCATGTATGTATGAACTCGGAGATTGGTAATTTTAGGAGGATTATAGATGAAAAAAACCAATGCAGCAAACAGAATTGATGAAAAACATTCAAATGCGGCGCTTATCACTTCAACACTTGCACTTGCGGTTCTGACGCTCATCACGTTTGTTTACAATGTATACTTTCACGGAACAACTACAAGCATTATAGCGGCATACAACTTTATGCTCATAATGTCACTTATAAGCTTTATTGCCGGAGCGGCTCTTATATATGTTGCAAGCAAAAAAGATGTATATTGTTTTGAATATTCACTGTTTTTTATAATTCTTTCAATATGCTTCTTTATGATGCACGGCGTTCCGTTTCCGACAATCAAACAGTCAATCTGGATAACCGTTGCATTTGTTGCGGTATACTGGGTTGCTTCGGTAGCAATTCATTGCTTTGTTTTGCCGGCGAAGTATTTTTCGAAAAAAACAGTTACAATTGTTTTATCGGCAGCGGCAGTTTTGGTTTTGGCGGCAATAATTATTTATATTATAATAGGATCAAGACTTCCGGGATTTTCGCTTTGGATGTAAATTAACATTTTATATAAACAAAAGGAGTTGTATTTAAAATGAAATTTGTATGTTTCGGAGAAATCATGGGAAGAATCAGTCCGCTCGGATACAAAAGATTCGTTCAGTCGGAGCTTTTTGAAATTACATATGGCGGCGGAGAAGCAAACGTTGCAGTTTCACTTGCAAACTACGGCAAAGATGCTTCATTTGTAACAAAAGTTCCCGAAAATGATATCGCCAAATCAGCGCTCAGAGGTCTTAAGGCTCATGACGTTGATGTATCGGACGTTGCTTTCGGCGGCGAAAGATTAGGGCTTTACTTCTGCGAAAAGGGTGCTTCTCAGCGTCCTTCAAAAGTAATATACGACAGAAAATATTCTTCAATTTCAACCGCACAGAGAAGCGATTTTAACTGGAAAGAAATTTTCAAAGACGCAAAATGGTTCCACTTTACGGGAATAACTCCGGCACTTAGCGACAGTGCGGCAGAAATTTGTCTTGACGCCGTAAAAGCCGCAAAAGATGCAGGCGTTACCGTAAGCTGCGACTTAAACTTCAGAAAGAATCTTTGGTCAAGCGAAAAAGCAGGAAAAGTTATGGCAGAGCTTATGCCTTACGTTGACGTTGCTATCGCAAACGAAGAAGACTGCGAAAAAGTGTTCGGTATCAAAGCCGCAAACACAGACATCACAGGCGGTTCGCTTTCTCACGACGGTTACAAAGAAGTTGCAAAAACTCTTTCCGACAGATTTAACATTCCCACAGTTGCAATTACACTCCGCGGAAGCATTTCTGCAAGCGATAACAACTGGGCCGCAATGCTCTACAAAGACGGTGAATACTTCTTCTCAAAGAATTACCTTATACACATCATCGACAGAGTCGGCGGCGGCGACAGTTTCGGAGGCGGCCTTATTTATGCCCTTTCCGAAGGATATTCAAACCAGGATACAATTGAATTTGCGGTTGCTGCATCTGCACTTAAACACACTATTGAAAACGACTTTAACGAAGTCAGCGTAAATGAAGTTAAAAACCTTATGAACGGCGACGGCAGCGGACGTGTTCAAAGATAATTTAACAGATTTTTAAATCTTGATACGTTATATTTTAAGGGGGCATTTTCCAAAAAAAATTGCTTCCTTTTTTATTTGCAAAAAATCCGCCTTTATTTATACCAAATTTGTTTTGTAACAAGCATTCTTTTTTGGTTAAAATGACGATTTTTGGCGATTTATGAAATTTTAATTTATTAGTTGCTCTTTTTGGGTTATAATAATTGTATATTATAAGCGTAATTTTAGTGTTGATTTCTAAAGCTATGCGAAAAGGAAGGGAGTTTTAAAAAATGAACGAGCAAATTATGAAAATTGCACAGCGAATTAGAGAGCTCAGAGAGATATCCGAAATTTCAGTTGATGCGATTGCCCAAATGCTTAATATCGATTCTGAAACTTACAAAGGCTACGAGGCAGGCGCGACGGATATTCCTGTGAGCTTAATATATGATTTGGCGGGCATTTTCAAAGTAGATTTAACTGAGATTCTATCCGGAGACGCTCCCAAGCTGAATATCTATCAGGTCGTCAGAAGCGGCAAAGGACTCAATGTTCAAAGATTCGAGCATTACAAATATCAAAATTTGGCTTATAACTTTCATAACAAAAAAATCGAACCGTTTTTGGTTGAGGTTCCGTTTGACGAAAGCAAACCGGTTCATGAAAATATACATAACGGACAGGAATTTAACTACATACTCGAAGGAACTGTCTGTATGAAAATAAACGGTAAGGAGAAAATCTTAAACGAAGGCGATTCGATTTATTTCAGTTCAAAATATCCGCACGGTATGAAAGCCATGGGCGGAAAGAAAGCAAAGTTTTTAGCCATCATTTTCAATTAGTATTTTACGGAGGATGGTTTTAGATGAATTTACTTACAGATTTTTTAGACAGAGTTGAGTTTTCTGGATACGAAGATTTTTATAAAAATTACAAGGTACATTGCGAAAAGAATTTTAATTTCGGATTTGATGTAGTTGACAAATATGCAGAAATCTGCCCCGAAAAGGTTGCACTTGTATGGTGCAACGATGAAGGCGAAGAAAAAACTATAACTTACGGCGAACTAAAAAAAGCCACAAACAAAACAGCAAATTACTTTAAGAGCCTGGGAATAAAAAAAGGTGACATGGTAATGCTTATTTTGAAAAGAAGATATGAATTCTGGTACAGTATCATAGCTCTTCACAAATTAGGCGCGGTTGTTATTCCCGCAACTCATCTTCTTACATCAAAAGATATAATCTACAGATGCAATGCCGCAAAAATAAAGCTTATTGTTTCTGTTGCAGACGAAGTTGTTGCAAAACACATTGAAGACAGTGTTGACAAATGCGAAACGCTTGAAAACGTTTGCGTTGTAAACGGTTCATACAAGAATTTTCTTTCATTCGATGAAGGCATAAACGCCGCTTCGGACGTTTTTGAAAGACCTGTTTCCGCGGAGGAAGCAACAACTGTAGAAGACAATATGCTTCTTTACTTTACATCGGGCACGACGGGAAATCCGAAAATGGTGTGCCATACATTTGACTATCCGCTCGGTCATATACCTACCGCCAAATACTGGCACAAGGTTATTGATGACGGTCTGCATCTTACCGTTGCCGACACCGGCTGGGGAAAAGCCGTTTGGGGCAAACTTTACGGACAGATGATAGCCGGAACGGGAATATTTGTATACGATTACAGTGACAAATTCCAGCCTACAGACCTTCTTCATATGATAGAAAAGCACAAAATAACAACTTTCTGTGCGCCCCCGACAATATACCGTTTCTTTATAAAGGCTGACCTTTCAAAATTTGACTTGTCATCTCTTACACACTGCACAACGGCGGGAGAAGCGCTTAACGCAGAAGTTTACAATAAATTTTATGAAATAACCGGACAAAAGCTTTATGAAGGATTCGGACAGACAGAATCGTGTCTTTCGCTTGCAACGTATTGCTGGGAGGAACCGAATCCCGGTTCGATGGGTAAACCGTCGCCGTACTACAAAGCATGTCTTCTCAATGAAAACGGCGAAGTTTGCGATCCCGGTCAGTCGGGCGAAATAGTTTTTGATATTTCTGAAGGAAAACCGATAGGCGTTTTCAACTGTTATCTTTACGATGACGAAAAAACGGCTGAGGTTAAAGACGGAAAATACTATCACACAGGCGATATTGCCTGGTGCGACGAGAACGATTTTTACTGGTATGTCGGACGTGTTGACGATGTTATAAAAAGCTCGGGATACCGCATAGGACCTTTTGAAGTCGAAAGTGCTCTTATGGAACATCCCGCAGTTTTTGAAACTGCTATAACGGCTGTCCCCGACGAAATAAGAGGTCAGATTGTTAAAGCAACAATCGTTCTTGCAAAAGGTTATGAGCCGTCCGAAGAGCTTAAAAAAGAGCTTCAGAATCACGTTAAGAAAACAACCGCACCTTACAAATATCCGCGTATAGTTGAGTTTGTTGATGAACTTCCGAAAACAATCAGCGGAAAAATAAGACGTGTTGAATTAAGAAACAAAGACAGTAAAAAACAATAATTATAAAATAATTACAAAAGCTATGGCAAATTATAATCATTTTGCCATAGCTTTTTTACGCATAAAATCAATAAAAAAAGAAAACGCAAATCACATTTGCGTCCTCTTTTTTATGATTAATAAGTTTGTTGATTTTTACGCTTTTCTGCACCAAAGAACTGTAATTACGGGTGTTATAAGTCTTACAACCATCAAAACGATACACAAAACGCTAAAGCTTAATCCCATTGCATTCATATCTGCAATAAGTGCTTTTGCGCTTGTTGCAAGAATTGAATTTACGGTTAAGAATATAACAGTTGCAATCGTTTCAATTATTCTGATTATCAAAAATGCATATGCGCCTTCAATTCTCATTTTAAAAATCTGCGCAAGACCGAAAATTGCCGCAATGCTTAAGCATGCATACAAAAATCCCGGCATACCGTTTACAAAAATAAATTCACCGACAGCACTTAAAGAACTAAATACTATCAGTGTCCACAACCAAATTTTCAATGATTTACTCAATTGAAATTCCCTCCTTGTTATATGTATACTTCATTAAGTTTTTATATCCTACATTATACCATACATTTTCATTTTTGACAAGAATAATTTGACAAAACTTAAGATAATGTTATAATAATTATATCATAATTATATTTTTTGCTTTAAAAACGCCACATAAGTAACGTTTAAGGAGATAAAAATGAGTAAAAAGAAAATAGCGGTAACAGTCTCATTAATTTGCGCAGTTTTACTGATAATTTCAGCTGCTGTTGTTTATTATTTTTGCGGAACCGCAACTGAAAACGGATACAAATTTAAAATTTTTACGGGTGAAATTGTTAAATACACGGGAAATGAAGAAAACTTATCCGTTCCCTCGCACATCTTGGGCAAAGAAGTAAAAAGAATCGGCAACTATGCGTTTTACGGCACGAAAATCAAAACCGCAAAAATTCCAAATTCTGTTTTATCCGTCGGCGAAGGCGCTTTTTCGCACTGCAAAAACCTAAAAAGCGTGAAAATCGGCAAAAATGCTGCCAGAATCGGCGACTACGCATTTTTTAAATCCGGAATTGAAAGCATATCCTTCAGCGAAAGCGTTTCTTATATCGGACGCGGTGCTTTTTCAGGTTCAGGTATTAAAAGAATAACCGTCCCCGACTCCGTTTCGTCAATATCTGAGGATATGTTTAAATACTGCAAAAATCTTGAAGGAATACACATCAAAGACGGCGTTGTTTCAATATACAACAATGCATTTTACGGATGCGTTTCGCTTGAGCGCATTATATTGCCGGACAGTTTAAACTATATCGGCCCTGCGTCGTTTGCGAAATGCTCAAATTTAAAATCGGTAAAAATGAGCGAAAACGTTAAAAAAATAGAGTGCGGAAGTTTAAAAAACTCAAGTGACGGTGTTTTTTCGGGATGCAAAAATCTTGAATATATAAACTTACCGAAAAATCTTACGCAAATCGGCGAAAGAATGTTTTACGGATGCAAAAGCCTTAAAGAACTTACGCTTCCGAGGAATCTTCAGACAATCGGCAGCGACGCATTTTGTCTTTGCACAAGCCTCAAAGAGCTTGTACTT
>CABUQL010000046.1 GCA_902493665.1 uncultured Eubacteriales bacterium | reverse complement strand
TCATCATATTAAGTGCATGGTCGCCGATTCTTTCAAAATCGCCGATTGTATGCAAAAGGTTTGATGTTTCGTGGCTGTCTTTAAGCGACAGATTTTTTCTGCATATTTTAACAAGAAAAGTTCCGAGTCTGTCCTCAAAAACGTCTATTTGATTTTCGTTTTCTTCTATAAGCGAAGCAATGTTTTTATCGTAATTATTCAAAAGATTAAGCGACATTATAAAGCTTTCTTTTGAAAGCGACGCCATTTGAACCGTAAGTTTTTTGCACTGTGCAATAGCAACCGCCGGCGTTTGCATAAGTCTTTCGTCCAGAAGTTCAACACTTTCTTTGCGGTTTTCGTCTTTAATGATAACATACGCAAGCTTTTCGAGCTGTTTTACGAACGGAATCATTATTACCGTCGAGAAAATGTTAAATATACTGTGAACTACTGCAATTCCTGCGGCGTTTATCGGCTGATAAATAAACGCTGCGTTTATTATCCATTTATATACGTAGAAAAGTATGATAAACACGATTGTGCCGATTATATTAAAGCACAAATGAACAACGGCGGTTCTTTTTGCGTTTTTGTTAGTTCCGATTGATGACAAAAGCGCCGTTGCACACGTTCCTATGTTTTGTCCCAAAATAATCGGAACCGCACTTAAATATGTAATCTGTCCCGTTGTTGAAAGAGCCTGAAGTATTCCGACAGAGGCAGACGAGCTTTGAATTATTGCGGTAAGTATTGCGCCCGTTAATATGCCCAAAACCGGGTTTGAAAACAAAGTGAGAATATTTTTAAATTCTTCAACCTCTGCAAGCGGTTTTACGGCGCCGCTCATCATTTCCATACCGACAAGAAGTGTTGCAAATCCCAAAAGCACGCTTCCGATGTCTTTGCTTTTTGAGGTTTTAACAAACATATAAAGTATTATTCCGGCTATTGCGGAAATAAGAGATAATGTCTGAGGCTTAAAAATCTGCACAAAAAAATTCGAGCTTTCAACACCGGTAAGACTCAAAAGCCACGACGTTACGGTCGTTCCGATATTTGCGCCCATTATTATGCCGATTGACTGCGAAAATTTCATTATACCCGAGTTTACAAATCCGACAACCATAACCGTTGTTGCCGACGAACTTTGAATAATTGCGGTAACTGCAGTACCGAGCAAAATGCCTTTAAGCGGATTTGAGGTTAATCCCTCAAGGATTGTTTTAAGCTTGCTTCCGGCACTTTTTTCAAGGCTTTCGCCCATCACATTCATACCGAAAAGAAAAACTCCAAGTCCGCCAAACAATGTTAATACAGAAATAATGTTCATTAAAACGGCTCCTTATTTTTTAATCAAATTTTAGTGTCTGATTTATTCTATCACAATTTTTGCAAAATGAAAATAGAAAATATGAAAATTTATCAACTTTTTTCAAAATTAGCGATATTTTTACAAAAAAACACACTGCCTTTATAAAAGCAATGTGTTTTCAGCATATATTTGTTTTTTATTTTCCGATAATTTTATTCTTTATTTTCGTCGCTTATGATTTCTTTAAGCGAGCCTGCAAGTGTTGCAAGCGACTGAATTTCGCTGGGAATAAAAAGCTTTGTTGCTTTTCCGTCTGCCATTTTTTCAAGCGATTCAAGGCTCTTTAGTGCAATAACTTCTTTTGTAGCCTTTGCATCGTTAAGTCTTTTAAGACCTTCTGCCGTTGCCGTCTGAACTTTGAGTATTGCCTCCGCCTGACCTTCGGCTTCTCTTATTGCGGATTCTCTTTTTGCCTCGGCTCTTAAAATTGCAGATTCCTTTTCGCCCTCTGCAATAAGAATTGCGCTTTTCTTTTCGCCCTCAGCACGGAGTATCGCTTCACGTCTTTCACGCTCCGCTTTCATTTGTTTTTCCATTGCATCCTGAATTGCCGACGGCGGAATAATGTTTTTAAGCTCTACCCTGTTTACCTTGATTCCCCACGGGTCGGTTGCTTCATCGAGTATTGAACGCATTTTTGTGTTAACCGTATCTCTCGAAGTAAGTGTTTCGTCAAGCTCCATTTCGCCGACGATATTTCTAAGTGTTGTCGCCGTAAGATTTTCAATTGCGGCAATAGGTCTTTCAACACCGTAAACGTAAAGTTTCGGGTCTGTTATCTGGAAAAACACAACCGTGTCAATCTGCATCGTAACGTTATCTTTTGTGATAACCGGCTGCGGTGCAAAATCTACAACCTGTTCTTTTAAGGAAACAATTTTTACAACTCTTTCGATAAATGGGATTTTAAAGTGCAGTCCCACCTGCCACGTTCCGCGGAATGCTCCGAGTCTTTCAACAATAGCGGCGCTTGCCTGCGGAATAATTTTGATATTTGCCGCCAAAATCACAAGAATGATAAGTGCCAACACAATAAATGCCATATTTACCTCTCCTTTTCTACAACAAGTTTAACTCCGTCAATTGATATAATGCGCACCTTATCTCCGGCGCAAATCGGTGATGAATCAGCAGAAACGGCTGACCATATTCTGCCCTTCACCTTTATCTCACCCGCAAATTCTTCGGGAGAAATATCTTTTGTAACAACCGCTTCGCAGCCTATGAGCATATCGCAGTTTGTCGGCTGCTTTTGAACTTTTAACTTCTTTTCGACAAACGGTTTTGTAAAAATAAACAGTACAAACGAAATCGCCAGAAATGTGCAGATTTGCGTAGTTTGCGAAAAACCTGTCATACTTAAAATGAACCCTGCCGCACTGCCTATTGCAAACCATATTGTTGTAAGATTAAGTGTAATTCCTTCTATAACAAAAAGAATAATCATGGCCAAAAGCCACAATAAAGAAACACTGTCCATAAAAATCTCCATTCTGCCGACCTGTATCGGCATAAGTATTCATAAGATGTTTTTTGTGCTCAGGTCAAGGAATGATAAGAGATTTTTACGCCCATGTGCGTTTTGCCGTCAGGCGAAAATTTCGCATGGGCAGCTTAATTCCGCCGGAGGCTGACGGGAAAGGAACTTTCACGTCATCTCCATTCCGCATATCTCTTATCTTAAACTCTTACCTGACCGTCTCCGTAAATAATGTATTTGTAAGATGTAAGTTCCGAAAGCCCCATAGGACCCCTTGCGTGCATTTTCTGGGTGCTGATTCCGATTTCAGCGCCGAAACCGAACTCAAAACCGTCGGTAAATCTCGTTGACGCATTTACATAAACCGCCGCAGAATCAACTTCGTCCAAAAATCTGTTTGCGTTGTTATAGTCGTTTGTTATGATAACTTCGGAGTGACCCGTACTGTATTTTGAAATGTGCGAAAGCGCTTCGTCCATGCCGTCAACGATTTTTACGGCAATTATATAATCGAGAAATTCGTATTTGTAATCGTCTTCGCACGCTTTTTTTGCGCTTTTCATTTTTTCGAGCGTTTTTTCGCAGCCTCTTATTTCTACGTTTTTATCGCAAAGAGCTTTTTCAAGTTTTGCGTAAAATTCGTCCGAAATATTCTTGTTTATTAAAACCGTTTCAAGCGCATTGCATACGGATGGACGGCTTGCCTTGCCGTTTATAATGATGTTTACCGCCATATCGAAATCGCAGTTTGCGTCAACATAAGCGTGACAGTTGCCGAGTCCCGTTTCAATAACAGGAACCGTAGCCGTTTTTACAACTGCTTTTATAAGCGACGCTCCGCCTCTGGGGATAAGAACGTCTATATAATCGTTCATTGTCATCATTTGCGACGCCGTTTCTCTTGAAGTGTCCTCAACTATTTCAATAACACCTTCGGGGAAACCGACCTCTTTCAGCGACTTTTTCATTATGTTTGCAATTGCGACATTTGAATTTATCGCATCGCTTCCGCCTCTGAGTATTACCGCATTTGAAGATTTTAAACACAAAACCGCCGTATCTACTGTAACGTTCGGACGCGATTCGTAAATTATGCCTATAACACCGAGCGGCACTCTTTTTTTACCGATAACAAGACCATTCGGTCTTTTTGTCATCTTTTCAACCTCGCCTATCGGATCGGGAAGATCTTTAACCTTTAAAACGCCGCCGGCTATTTTTTCAATTCTCTCTTTTGTGAGAGTGAGCCTGTCAATCATAGCTTTTGACGTGCCCTTTTCCTCGGCATTTTTAACATCGAGCTTGTTTTTTTCAATTATATAATCAGCGTTTGAAACAAGATCTTTTGCAATTTGTAAAATGGCGTTGTTTTTTTCATTTTCGGTTACTTTAATTAAAAACTTTGCTGCTTTTTTGGCATTTATGCCGATTTCGTTTAATGTCAATTTCATCACCTTAAAATATTTAATGTTGTAAACAGTCTGCAACTAAAATTAAAACCTGATAATGCCTCTTATGCAAAATTACCCCCATTTTTTTAAAATGGAGGCAAAATCGTTTTATTTTCTTAAATCGTTACGGCTTTTTCTTATAGAATCGCCGACAGCTTTTAACTGTTCTTCAAGCTTTTGCAAAAGCGAATCAGAATACTCAAGTGTTCCGAGTCTGATTTCACGTGCGTTTTTCTGAGCCTTAAGCACAATTTCGTTTGCGGCTTCGTTTGCACGTTTTGTAACTTCATGCTTGTCAATCATTGAGATAATTTTCTGTTCTGCATTTTTTACAATAAGTTCAGCCTGTTTCTGGGCGTCTGCAAGGATTCTGTTTCTTTCCTCCGTAATTGATTTTGCCATTCTTATTTCATCCGGAAGCTGAAGGCTTATATCTCCTATCAGATTCATTATTTCTTCCTTATTGACAAAAGATTTTTTAACTATCGGAAGCTCAAAGCTTTTGTCCACCTTTTCCTGTAATTCAGATATTAGTTCTATAACGTCCATCTTTATCCTCCGTTCTGTTTTTTGCGCTGGCTTTTTGTATAATTTCGCCAATCAGGCAGTCAGGCACAAGCCCTTCCAAACTGCCGGAATGTTTTGCAACTTCTTTTACGATGCTGGAGCTTAAGTAAGAGTATTTTCCGCTTGTCATCATAAACATTGTTTCAATTGATTTGTCAAGCTTTCTGTTCATAAGCGCCATCTGAAATTCGTATTCAAAATCCGAAACGGCTCTTAATCCCTTAACTATAACGTGTGAGTTGACCTTTTCCATATAATCGACAAGAAGACCCGAAAAAGAATCGATAACAACATTGTCAATGTCTTTTGTTGAACGTTTTATGAAATCCATTCTTTCTTCAATTGTAAACATTGGCGTTTTTGAACTGTTTACAAGTATTGCAACGTAAACCTTGTCAAAAATTTTTGCCGCTCTTTTTATAATGTCCAAATGTCCCTTTGTGATGGGGTCAAAACTTCCGGGATAAACTGCGGTTGTACCTTTCATATCTGCTCCTCGCAAAGTATAAATATGCTTACTTTTCCGTAATTTTTTTTCTTTAATACTTCATAACCCTCATACGAAAACTCTGTATCTTTCAAAACCTCCGCAACAACAATTGCGCCGTTATTTAACTTTGGTTTTATAAGCGATAAAATTTCAGGCATTTTTCCCATTTTATAAGGCGGGTCGAGAAATACCAAATCAAAAGTTTCATTGCATTGTGAAAGATAATTATGATAATCGGTAATATGAAGATTGCTTTTTAAAGAAAGATGTGTTTTTGTAATGTTTTCTTCAATTACACTGCGGCAATCGGAATTTGCATCGACAAATTCGCATTTTTTCGCACCTCTGCTCAGCGCTTCAAGACCCAATGCACCGCTTCCCGCAAATAAATCCAGCACAACCGTTTCGTCGGTAATATAAGGAAGAATACTCGAAAAAAGCGCCTCCTTAACCCTGTCAAGAGTCGGCCGCGTTGAAAGACCCGAAAGGCTTACAAGCTTTGTGCCTCTTGCACTGCCGGATATTATTCTCAAAATTAACAACTCCCACATACAATTAATCAATCTTAATTATATAATTTTGACAATGAATTGTCAAGTGCATTTTAAGTAATTTATATTTTTAAAAATCAAAACCGCTTTATGTGCTTGAAAATAAGCGTCTTTATATTATATTTTTGTTACAGAAATAAAATTTTTGTCGAATTTTCTTTAGCGTTATGTTAACATAAAATTAATATACTGTATTTCGGAGCGTGATGCTGTTGAAAAAAATATATTACATATCTTTGATTTTAATTACATCTTTTATGTTAACTTTTTTTGCGTGCCAAAGTGCATTTGCAAAAGCCGATGTTTACGTCAGCGTTAACGGTGAAAAAATGGACTTCGATTACGAACCCGTTATTGTAAACGACAGAACAATGATACATTTAAGAGCGTTTGCCGATTTATTCGGATGCGATATTTCGTGGAACAACGAAATCCGAAGCGTAAGTCTTAAAGGCGACGGTCTTACGGCGGAATTTAAAATCGGAGTTCCCGAGATTTATGTAGCAACGGCTAACACTTCGACGCTTGCCAAGCTTGACATTGCGCCGATTATTATAAATGATGTTACATATATTCCGCTGCGTGCCCTTTCCGAAGTTTTTGATATTGAAGTTAATTGGAACAACGTTTCAAGAACGGTTGAGATTAATCACGGGGACTCAAAGAGCACAAACGTTAAATACGAAAGTTCTCCTTCAATATCAAAAAGCGAAAATCCATCGATTAAAAAAAGCGGAGAAAAAGGCGGAAATTCTTTAACTGCAAAAAGCGAAAATCCTTCAGTTGCAAATGACGAATCTTTCCCCGGCGCAAACACGTTTTATTTTCAGAACGAAGAAAAATGGCAGCTCCCCAATTACGGTTCGGGTTACTGCTGGGTTATGAGTTACGCTATGGTGCTAAACAACATTTTAGGAAACGTGACACCGCCCGACGTTGCGAGCGTAAACGAAAAAATGTGCGACAACGGCGCTTACTGCTATCACTATCAGATTGCCGAAGAATTCGGCGTAAGATTTGCAAGAGCGCTAAGCAGCGATTCGCCTTATTTTGAAACATTTAAAGACGGATACGCAACTTACATTAAAAATCCCGACAAAGACGATTTCGTTGCAATAAGCGCAATTAAAGAGGCGCTGTATCTCCACCCCGAAGGCATCATGATTAGGTTTGACACATATCCGCATACTATTGTTGCAGTCGGATATATCGGCGACACAATTTATTTTAATGACCCCCAGCCCTACATGTACGGCGAGTATTCCGACACAAACCCTTACAGTAGAATTACGTTTGACAAAACTTATCCTTATTCGAAGGGACTTGGCATTTCAGACCTTACATTCATTCAGGCGCTTGATATAAACAATTAACAAAAAAGCCGCAGGCAATTTTAGTTGCTTGCGGCTTTTAATATTTAATCCGAAACTTTTTATAATTTTTTATTGCTCAGGCAATAGAAATCAAACACCAATATGTTTTTACAATATTACGATTCTATCACATCTATTGCGGATAATTCCTCCTGCAAAAGCGTACTTTCATATTTATCAATAATTCTCTGCTGCAAAACTTCACGCATTTCCATATTAATCGGATGCGCTATATCCTTATATTCGTTTTCCGGTGTTTTTCTGCTCGGCATTGCTATAAAAAGCTTGTCTGCGCCTTCAATTATTTTAATGTCATGAACAACAAAACAATTGTCAAACGTTACCGAAACAACCGCCTTCATTTTTCCTTCCTGAGCAATCTGTCTGATTCTGATATCTGTGATTTCCACTGTGTATACCTCCTGAAAATTAAGTTTACACAGCTAGTTTTTTCACAAATTCAAATTTTATTCCGTTTTGTCTGATTTTTTTAAAAACAAAAGTCTTATAACCATTGCAGCCGGAAAAACAATTGCCGCAAGCATACCGAGTTTAAGCGCAAATTCCGACGCGCCCGACGCTGAAATCAAAAAATTTTTGCTTTTATAAAACATTTTTGCAAAGTCGGAAACACTCCCCACAAAAAGCGGTCCGAGCGTGCAGCCGACATCACCGGCAAGCGCCAAAAACGCAAACATTGCCGAACCGCCCTCACTGTTATATTGCGATGACAGAC
>CABUQL010000045.1 GCA_902493665.1 uncultured Eubacteriales bacterium | reverse complement strand
TACCCTGTTTGAACACGTCCGTCGGTGCACCGGAAAACTTTGCAATATCGCAGTCGCCCGTTGCATCAACAACACTTTTAACCTTATAAGCAAGTCTGCCTGATTTGTTTTCTGTAATAATATGTGTTATTTTACTGTCACTCATTTTAACGGAAACCGCATAAGTTCCGTAAAGGATATCAACTCCGGCATCAGTCAAAAGCTTCTCGGCAAGCAACGCAAAAAGAGAAGGATTATACTGCACTTCAAATCTCTTATCATTTTCGCTCCTTGATTTACCTTTGCAAAGCCAGTTATCGGGATATTTTGCTTCGGCGCCGTGAAGTATGGAAAGACGCAAAAGCTCCTCGGGTATACCGTATGAAACCTGATGTCCCATTCCGTCGCAAAGAGGAAGAAAAATTGTTACAAGTCCCAAAGTTCCGAGACCGCCGAGAGTAAATTCTTTTTCAAAAAGAACCGTCTTTTTTCCACACCGTGCGCTTGCAAGTGCCGCAGAAATTCCGGCAAATCCACCGCCGCATACCGCAACGTCATATTCATTTTCAACTTTGGTAACTATTTTTTCTTCAATAAACAAGCGTATCGCTCCTGTTTTGTTTAATATGACTGTAAAAAACATCCTACAGGTGTTATTTTAACACAAAAACCCACATTTTTCAATAAAAATTGTGTTACTGTTATATTAAAATAGCATTTCGAAAAACTACAAAATTTTGTTAAAATGAACAAAACTACATTTTATCGACGCTTTTGTGCTTGACAAGAGCGTTTTATAATGATATATTCTTGTAAACAAAGAAATAAAGAAAAGGGATGAAGATTTTATGAATATATGGCACGACATCAATCCAAACCGCATTAAATCCACCGACTTTATCAGCGTTGTTGAAATAACAAAAGGAAGCAAAAAGAAATATGAACTCGACAAAGAAACGGGATTTCTCATTTTGGACAGAATACTCTACACTTCAACGCATTATCCCGCAAACTACGGATTCATTCCGAGAACGCTGGCAGACGACGGCGACCCGCTTGACGTTTTAATACTCACGACAGAAGACATTGACCCGCTTGTTCTTGTAAAATGCTACCCTATCGGCGTTATTACAATGATGGACGGCGGAAAAAAAGACGAAAAAATTATTGCTATTCCGTTTGATGACCCAAACTACAACACATATAAAGACATAAGCAACCTGCCCAGACACATTTTTGAAGAAATGAAACATTTCTTTTCAACCTACAAACAACTTGAAGGCAAAACAACTGCGGTTGATGAAGTTCAGGACTTTAATGCAGCAGTAAAAATCATTGAAAACTGCATTGAAAATTACAAAGACAAATATGAAAAATAATTTAAAAAGGCACCGTAGAACCGAACCCTTAGTTTTTAATTCAATTTAATCTGATAATAAAAAAGCGAGGTTTATTACTAAACCTTGCTTTTTTGGAGCTGACGAGCGGACTTGAACCGCCGACCTACGCCTTACCAAGGCGTTGCGCTACCTACTGTGCCACGTCAGCAAATGTTAAAATGTCACTAAATTATTATATATTTTTTACAGTAAAATGTCAATACATTATACAAAAATATTTAAAAAACTTTCTTTCAAAGCGTTAGTGTCTTAGGCGCACGGGAGCCTAAGCCGTCGAAGACTTAATCACCACAATTCGCCTCTGATTTGTTAAATACTTGTTTACTCACCTTGTCATACACAAAAAGGCACAAGATACCAAACAAAATGAATTAAATTTAAAAGCCGAAAACAACAATAATATGTTGTTTTCGGCTTCTTAATTGCCTTATTTTTTAAATCTTATCAGTCAAGTGTAATTGTAATTGTGTTGTCTGCTCCTTTGTAGCATTTAACATCAACTGTTTTTGACTTGCCGTTTGCACTTGCGGTGATAAGGTAATCGCCGTAGTATCCTCTTGTCTGGTAAGAACCGTCAGAAGTTGTTTTACCGTCTTCCTGTGTCCACCACTTGTTGTAAACAAGGTCAAGGTACTGTTCGCCGGATTTCTTTATGTTGTAATTCTGATCGAATACCGGAGCGCTCTTAAGCCAGTGATGAGCGTCTGTGAATCCCCACATCAGGAAACCTGTAGCATTTTCAAGACTGAATGTACCAATCATAATATCTCTCATAAAGCTTGCCGCAGCTTCGGGATCAGATGAGTCCATATCAAGATTAACATCGTATTCCGTAACCTTCATTTCTTTGTTGTATTTATCCTGAAGACGTTTAAGCTGATCATAGAAGGTTTCGGGGTTTACATATGTTCCGAAGTGCCCCTGAATACCGATACCGTCAAATTCAACGCCGTTTTGAGTCATATAATCAAGAACCTGCATAAAGTCCTGAAGTCTTGATTCGGACTGGTCTGTTTTTGCAACATAACCTGTAATGCCTGTTTCGTTGATATACTTTTTAGCATGTGTGTCGTACTTATTAGCCCATTTAAACCAATCGTTTAAAACACCGTTTCCGAATCTTGTTCTGATTTCGTTGTTGTTTAAAAGTTCATTTACAACGTCCCAATCGCAAACTTTGCCGTCAAACTGACCTTCAATCGTCTTAATCATATTTTCAATATAAGCGTCAATGCCTGCTTTATCGTTTGCAATTGTAAGTTTTGCAAGTTCTTCTGTTACAGTAGTATTTTTAATCCATTCGCCTTTTGTCTGGTCATAAGTTCTCGAAAGCGGTCTGTCCCAAACTAATGTGTGACCTCTGAAGTTCTTAAGACCGAGTGCCATTGCAGCATTGTATTCCTTCATTGCAGCTTCGGGTTTCAAATAAAGCTCTGCCGGTTTGAAAGAAGTTTCCGCAACACCTGTGTTAAAGAGTGCTGAAATTGCCTTCTGATATTTTTTATCAGCATGAACTGTTCCGTTTATTGCCGTACCCCACATAAATTCATGGTCATACATATCGAGCTTAACGTCAGCGTCGGGAATAACATTTCCCGCAGCGTCTTTTACAATAACTTTAATATCGCCTTTTCTTATTTTTTCAATTCTGTCCCAAGCTTCTTTTCTCCAAGCGTCGTTTCTGTCAAACAACTCTCTTTTATCTGAAACTTCCATAACAGTATCAGACGGAAGCTTGTCAAAATCAATATCACTGCCGTAATTTAAAATCTGGTATCCGCCAAACTGAACAGTCTGAGGATAGAAACCGAGTCTTACGCAAAGTCTTGTGTAGCCCTCTGATCCGATAAAAGGAAGATAAACTTTGTGCCAAGCATCGCCTGCTGCAGATTTAACGTCTTCCTTCAAAGATTTTGAGTTCGGTGCAACTTCCTGTTCAACAATACACTGAACCTGACCGACACCTGCTTCGTTATCAACTTTTTCTGTTTTCATATAGAAAATAAGAAGCATTCTGTCGCCCGTTTTAAATTTTGACTGATCCATACTCGGAAGAACCATTTGTGTTGAGTATGAATATATCGGAACTGTTTTTACAGTAGCCTTAATTGCCTTTTTAAACGGCATTCCGTCTACATCTGCAATTTCAAAATTCGAATACTCTTTTCCGGAAAGAGTTGAATTTAACAGGTCGTCTTCTGTTGAAATAACCACAGGATTTTTCGGAAGTGCATTAAACATTTCTTCCGATGAAACTTTATTTTTTTCTGCAGTTTCAAAATCTCTGTTGTAGAAAATGAGATCGTCATATGTTTTGCCTGTATTTGTTATAACAGGTGTAGGACGTTTTCCTTCTCTTTGTGCAAGCACAAGAGTATCGAGTGTTTTGCCCTGTTCTGCAGGTGTGGAAGGTGTTGAGGGAGTTGTTGCTCCGCCGTTTGCAACAACTTTTACATCGTCAACATAGAGTACCGGTGCGCATTTTACAGCAGCCGGACGCTGGTCGATACCAACCTGTGTGATTTCTTCGTTGTCGTATGTATATTCCATTTCAAGCTTTGTCCATGTTTTTGCGGGAACATCTATTTCAAGATGCTTTGCAGGCATAAATGCTGTGCTTGTGCCAACATCTCCGTAAACGCCGATACCTACTTTTTCAGCAGCTTCGGGAGCGTAAACATAAGCTGAAACAACGTATGTTGCTCCTTTTTGTGCACCCTTAAACGAATTTACAAATTTCACTCTGTGGTCGGATTTGGTTCTGTTATCCAATTTGAGCGACTGACCGCTTCCTGTTGTGTGGTCAACGTCTTTTGAAAGTGAAACCTGTTTTACATCATAGCTTGCGCCTGTGATAAAGTCTGTTTTGTTTTCAAACTTTGTAAGACTGTCAAAAGTCAAATCCAAAAGTGCGCCGCCTGCAGAAGTTGTTGTGATAATAACTGTCTGTGTATCGTTATCCCAGTCAACTTTTGCGCCGAGCGATTCCGAAATAAATCTTACCGGAACAAGTGTTCTGTCCGAAATAAGTTTTGCCGGAACGTCGAGCGTAACGTCTTTTCCGTTAACTTTTGCAACAGTGTTTTCTATCTGGATTTCAACTGTTGTGCTGCCCAATACTCCTGTTGCGGTGTTGGTGTCGTTGTTCCAGTCTACCTTTGCTCCGAGAGCTTCAAATATTGCTCTTACCGGAACGAGTGTTCTGTCATTTACCAGAACCGGAGGCTGATCCATTGTCAGGTTCTGCCCGTTGATTGTTACTTTGATGTCATCTGCCGCAAATGCTGTCTGGAAAGTAAACGCAGACAAAATCATTAATACAGATAATACCAGTGAAAGTGTTCTTTTCAAATTTCTCTCTCCTTTACATGTGTTAGAATTTAATGGTTCAATTTATTATAACATAACACTTATTATTAAGTAAAGCCAAAAAATATGTTGTTTTTTTGTTAAATGTGCACAAAATCCACACTTTTATTAACTATAATCACATTTATTATGGCAAGTCATAAAACACAAAAAGATGCTGCATAAAAATTTGCGCAGCACCTTTTTTACAGAAAATCCTGTTTACTTTTTAATAAGTGGTCCGAAACCTGCGTCGGCAACGCACTGCTGACCTCCCTCGGTAAGCATAAATTCTGCCATTTTTCTCGCGGGCGAATCTTTTGGTTCGTCTTTTCTTAAAACAATATAAGTGTTGTTTGACAAAGGATAAGTTCCGTTTGCAATCGTTTCGTCGCTCGGCAATACTCCGTCAACCGACAAGAGCTTTAAGTTTGTTTTTGTATCATAGAACATATCCATATTGTTAAAGTAGTAATAAATGCTGTATCCGAGTCCGTAGCCCTTCGGATTTTCTGTCATAGCTCCCATTACGTCTGTAAGCACATTTGCCATTGAAATTGACGTCGTTTCCTGTCTGATTTTATCGTTTATGTCTTTGCCTTTAAGAAAATGTCTTTCCATCTGCGCATGGCTTCCGCTGTCATAATTTCTTGCATACGGATACAAAAGCGCATCTTCGCCGCCGATTTGATTCCAGTTTGTATATTTGTTGTCAACGTATATATCGGTAATCTGCTGCATCGTAAGATTTGACGACGAGTTTTGGGCGTTTGTGAAAAATACCATTGCGTCATAAGCTATAGGAATAAGCTCAAGTTCAACATTTTTTTCTTTTGCAAGCGCCAAAATATCTTCAGCCGGATAAACGGAAGCAATCATCATATCGATTTTGCCGTCTATAAGCTTTTCATATGTTGCATGGCTTTTACTGTGTTTTAACGGTTTGTCCTTATGATTGTATCCGTTGAAAAACAACTGTGTATATATAGCCTGAGTAAACGGATAAGTAGATGTAGAGCCGTCCATTACGGGCATTTTTTTGTCAAATCCGTATTGTTTTGCAATCTGTGACGGATAAACCTGGAAGTTTTCGCAAATTCTCAGAAGCATTTCTGCCATCTGAAATCTTGTTGCGTCCGACTGCGGATTGAGATAAAATATTGAAATCGGCACACCTTCGGCATCGAGTTTATCCGATTCAACCATATCGTACGGCACGCTGAACTTCATTGTTTCATATGCACTGTATGCCCATGACGGAAGCTTCTTAGCATCTCCGACTTCCATATTAGTAAGAACATCTTCTATTGTTGCATTTTTGTTTTCTCTGGCAAATCCCGTGCGCCAAACCGCTCTTGCCGCCATTGCAACAGTTTCCTGTCTTGAAACATGTCTTTCGGGTGAAAACAAAGTCGGCGAATCACCGCTTACAATGCCAATCTGTTTTGCTTTTGCAACATAAGGAGCATACCAAGAATCAGGTGCAACATCGCTAAATCCACTTTCGGGAGCGTCAAGCTTTTCCACACCCATAAGCCTTAAAATCATTGCAGCCGCTTCTGCTCTTGTTATGCTTTCATTCGGGTTTGCACGTCCTTTGTCATCACCGGTTACAACCCCTCTTTTTGCTAATTCCTTCATTATATAATAATGATATGTATCGTCCGTGTAACCGTCTTCGTCATTTGGCTCATCGGAAAAGAATTTTTCTTCCGCAAAAAAGTACTCAACGGGTCTGTTTTCGTTTTCTTTCGGAACGGTTCCAAACACATAACCGTCGTAATATGCCGAAAGTGCTATCGGTGTTTTATCGTCGCTGTATCTTAAAAACGTAGAACTGCTTTTTTCATAGTTATCGGTAAAATATTCATTGCCCCCCGGAAATACTATGCTTACTGTTGAAAAAAGTTCATTGTCGGATGATGGTATTTCTTTTTCCGTGTCCTGCGCAAAGCAAGATACACACTGCATTAAAACTGCGCAGCAAAGCATAACGGAAATGATTTTTTTCTTCATAATTGTTCCCCCTTTTTGCGGTGTATTTACAAGTTAAATTTACCATAAAAATATGCCTTATTCAACACAAAATTTAAAAAGTAATATAATTGAAACAAAGTAATAATTAAAATATAAAAAACTTTTTTCCGATGTTTGTTATTTGCCGTTTTTCGTGCAAAACATTAAAAAAACATTACATCACAAAACATTTCATAAAAATTTTTGTAATATTATGATATAATGTGAAATTAAGGAAAACTTTACCGGAGGGGAATCTATATGATTAAAAAACTGAAAAGAATTATTTCAATTGCGCTTTTAGCATCTTTAATGCTCAGCACAAATGCTTTTGCGGCATACACCGACGTATCCGAAGAAAGCGACATATACGGTGCAGTTCGAACACTGTCAACACTTGACATCTTAAACGGTTACGAAGACAATACTTTCAGACCGAATGCCAACATTACAAGAGCGGAAATGTGTGCCATATTGTGCCGTGCGCTCGGAGCTAAACCGACCGAATATCACGATCTCTTTACTGATGTTACCGAAGATCATTGGGCAAGTAAATACATCACATTTTGCAAAGGTCAAAAAATTGTAAGCGGAATGGGAGACGGAACGTTTGAGCCGGACGGCAATGTAACATATGAACAAGCGGTTAAAATGATTATTTCCGCTATAGGATATAATTTAATGGCTGAATCAAACGGCGGATGGCCGGACGGTTATCTTAAAATTGCACACAAATACGGTGTTTCAACCGATGTTAAAGTTGAAAAAACAGACGATGCCGCTACAAGAGGAACAGTTGCGCAGCTTATGTACAATGCTCTCACCGTTCCGTTAACGCTGATGGTCAAATTCAGCACTCCGGCAACGTTTGCAATAATGGACGGTACCGGCGATTATCCGTATAGGTCACTCATCACAACAGAGCTCGGAATTGCAAAAATAAGCGGCAACATAGTCGGAACAAGCCAAAAAGCATACAACAAATTAAAATGTTCCGACGACGAAGTTATATACCGTTTTAACAATGCAAACGATGACGATTTTTGGGAAGAATATCTTGGCAAAAATGCAGACAAAGATAATTATGCAACGTATACATTTAAATTTGAAAAAGATGTACCTGTAAATCAATATCTCGATACGCCTTCAGATATTTATGTTAAGGAAATTTCCGATACAAATTACACAATCATAGATATAAGACCGGCAAAATAAAATCTGACTGCATAAGTTAAAAACACGTCCAAAAAGGACGTGTTTTTTTAT
>CABUQL010000044.1 GCA_902493665.1 uncultured Eubacteriales bacterium | reverse complement strand
CATCTTGCAGCGTCCATTGCAACGTTTCCGCCGCCGACAACCGCAACGTTTTTTGCTTTCTGAATAGGCGTGGAACTGTTTTCTTTGTATGCTTTCATAAGATTAACTCTTGTTAAAAACTCATTTGCGGAGTAAACACCTTTTAAGTTTTCGCCGGGGATGTTCATAAATCTCGGAAGTCCTGCGCCCGAGCCGATAAATACGGCTTCAAATCCGTCTTCAAAAAGCTCGTCAACCGAAAGAACTTTTCCGATTACCATATTTGTAACGATTTTTACACCGAGTTTTTTAAGTGTTTCTATTTCTTTTGCAACGATTGTTTTCGGAAGTCTGAATTCGGGAATTCCGTAAACAAGCACACCGCCTGCAGTGTGAAGCGCTTCAAATACCGTTACATCGTATCCTTTTTTAGCAAGGTCGCCGGCACATGCAAGTCCTGCCGGTCCCGAACCTACAACAGCAACTTTGTGACCGTTCTTTTCGGGTACTTTTATATCGTCGTGTGAATTTTGATTATGGTAGTCTGCAACAAATCTTTCAAGACGGCCTATTGCAACGGGTTCGCCTTTAATTCCTCTTACGCATTTTTGCTCGCACTGCGTTTCCTGAGGACATACTCTTCCGCATACTGCGGGGAGCGAGCTTGATTTTGAAATTATTTCATATGCCCCCTCAAAATCCTCTTCTCTTATTTTTGCGATAAATTCGGGAATGTCTATATGAACGGGACAGTTACCGACGCAAGGCTTGTTTTTGCAGTTTAAGCATCTGTTTGCCTCGTCAATTGCCTGCTCTTTTGTGTAGCCTGTCGCAACTTCTTTAAAATTTTTGTTTCTTACATCGGGTTTTTGCGACGGCATTTCATTTTTCTTAGGTGACATATTAGGCATATTATTTTACCTCCTTTTTAAACAGGTTGCAGGTATCTTCATGAGCTTTTCTCTCATATTCTTTATACATTGTTCCTCTTGCCATAGCTTCGTCAAAGTCAACTTTGTGACCGTCAAAGTCGGGGCCGTCAACGCATGCAAATTTTGTTTCTCCGCCGACGCTTAAGCGGCATCCTCCGCACATTCCCGTTCCGTCAATCATAATCGGGTTCATGCTTACCGTTGTTTTAATGCCGTATTCTTTTGTTGTGAGTGCAACGAATTTCATCATAATAAGCGGACCTATGGCAATAACCTCGTCGTATTTTTCGCCGCTTTCAATAAGCTTTTTAAGGGCGTCGGTAACAAGGCCTTTTTCGCCGTCGCTTCCGTCGTCTGTCATTTTAATATATTTGTCGCTGACGTTTTTAAATTCGTCTTCCAAAATAACAAGGTCTTTGTTTCTGAAACCTACTATTGAATGAACCGTGCAGCCCGATTTGTGAAGCTTTTTTGCAACGGGGTATGCAATTGCGCATCCCACACCGCCGCCGATAACCGCAACTTTTGTGTTAGGTTCTATATGCGAAGGTGTTCCCAGGGGGCCGACAAAGTCTTCTATCATATCGCCTTCGTTTAAATGATTAAGTTTTTCTGTTGTTGCGCCGACGATTTGGAAGATGATTGTTATTGTGCCTTTTTTTCTGTCGTAGTCGGCAATTGTAAGCGGTATTCTTTCGCCTTCTTTATCAACACGAAGGATTATAAACTGTCCCGGTTCTGCTTTTTTTGCAATATGGGGCGCATCTACTTCCATAAGCGTAACAGTTGGATTAAGTTCTTTTTTTCGCAGTATCTTGTTCATATTTGCATCTCCCTGTTTTATTATTTTACGTAGTCTTTTATTTCTCCCGTTTTAAAGATATCAATTGCTTTTTCAAGCTGTTTGTCAATAATAATATTACCGCTGCTGATTATTTCTTCAATTTTCATTTGAGTTGTCAGGTCAAGTTCTCCGTAAGGATAAAGTCCTGTTGCGTACTGGAAGTCCATAACGGCGTAAAACATCTTTTCGTCAAATTCGTCATTGGGAATGCCTACATCAAAGCCAAGCTGATAAAGACGCTGCTTATATGCTTTTACAACGCTTCCTGTGTCGCCCTGCTTTAATATTTTATCGTGCGTTATTTCTTCAAAATATTTTCTGTCATATTTAACTTCTTTGTTTGCAATTTCAAAGTCGGGGATAATGCCCACACCGTGAATGTGACGTTCACCTGCCGTTAAATACTCGGCGTCCGTAAGTCTTATTCCGCCGCCGCTTATTATTCTGCTGACAATTTGTTTTGTGCCCTTGCCGTACGTTTTTTCGCCGATTATTGCGCCCGACTTTGTGTCCTGAACCGCGCCCGAAAATGCCTCCGACGCACTTGCACTGTGGCCGTTTACCAAAACCGCAAGGTCAAAATATCTTTCTTCAAGCTCGGAATACATTGTTGTTTTGTTCTTTCCGTCTTTTCCGACGAGGTGGATAACAGGACCTTTCGGAATAAAATACTGACAAACCTCAACAAATTCGTTTAAGTCGCCGCCGGGATTGTTTCTTAAATCGATGATAACGTTTTTAATGCCTTTTTCTTTAAAATATTTGGCGGCTTCACCCATAAATTCCGCACAGTGTCCTTCAAATCTTGAAAGGTTAATATATCCTATAGTGTCATTTTCTATAAGCTGATAATAGCCGACTTCAGATATTATTGTATCACGCTTCATCACAAAGTCAAGCTTTTCTCCGTTTCTCATAACGGTAATTTTTACCTCACTGCCTTTTTCGCCGGCAATAAAGGGTTTTGCTTCGTTAAGAGAAAGACCTGTAATTAAGACGCCATCAATAGCAATTATGGTGTCATATCTTTTAAGACCCGACTTTGAAGCGGGAGTGTTTTTAATCACGCTTGTAATTAAAAGCCCCTGTTTGTTATCCGCCTGTGTTACAATAACGCCGATTCCGCAAAGTTCGTTTGAAAGACTCTGGATAAATGCATTGTATTCTTCTGCGGTGTAGTATTCACTGTTGGGGTCTAGATTATTGAAAATTCCTTTTAACGCTTCGTCCAAAAGCTCTGGATTTTTTGCCAAAATGCGTTTTAAGGCATTTTTATACATATCAATGTCTTTCACATCGTCAAAAACATACATTTTGTCAACTGTTGCAACTGCTTTGTCAACAACGTAGTTTTCAAAGGTGTCGGTGGTAAATTCCTTCGGCTGTTCGGTTGTTTCGCCGTTATTTTCGCTGCCGTTTTCACCGTTTGCGTTGTTCCCGCCGTTTTCACTGCCGGCCGGCGCAGCATCGGGTGTTCCCTGACTGTTTTCGTCAGATACCGCTTCAATTTTTGCAGCTGCATTTGATGCATCGGTATCGGCATCGGCAAAAACCGGAACTGTGAAAATCATCATAAATGCCAATAGAAGTGATAATGTTCTTTTCATTTTTTATACCCTCTTTTTGTTAGTTTAAATATACGTATACTATTTTTTCTTTATCGCCGTCAAGGGCTGTAATAAATATTATTTCTTTGTCAATGTATAGTCCGTTTAAAAGATTTCTGTCGCACTTTTGAAAGTTTAATACTGTAATAAAATTTCCGTATGAATCAAAATCGGAATATGCCGCGTTTATAAGAGTAAAATTTCCGCTTTGATAACGGCAAAGATTTCTTAAAACAAATTTCCCCGTATTTTGGTCAAAAAGAAAAAGCTTTGCTTTGTAAATTCCGTTGACCTTAACTGTTCCTCCTGTTTTTGTTTTTTCCGTACCCTTCATGCAAAAAAGAGTTTTGTCTTTAACAAAAAACGTGCATTTTGTGCCGCGGAGTGCTTCATACCCCAAATTCAAAACTTTTTTTGACACCCCTGTTTTAAATTCATGTCCTCCTGCGGTTTTTACGGTTCTTGTGCTGTCAAATACAGAGTTTTCAATAATAATGTCGGAAAATACATCAAACCCGTTTTTTGAAAAAATTTCTTTTTCAAAAAGCGAAAGCGTCATAAAAAACGACTTGTAATCAGCGCTTTTTTTCGGATTAAGATATTTTGTATCAATCTTTTTTTTCGAAAAAACGCTTTCGTAATACCCCTTGTTTTCCGGAGAAATAAACCCGAAATCGTTAAAATTTTTAATTGCCGAAAACGGTTTTTCTTTTTTTTCGATGCCGAAAATACGGCAAATGCCGACAAAAATTTCTTCGTTTGTGATTTCGCCGTTTTCAAGCAGCGGATCATTGCCCGAAAGCTTTAACAAAGCTTTATCGGCAAATTCGCCCGTTATTTTTCCGTCCGGTAAAATTTCTTCATTTATCCCCAAATCGGTAAGTATTGAAAACTCTTTTACTGTGTCGTAAAAATCGTTGTCTGCGGTGTCATTTATATTCATACCGCCGTTTGCCGAAACACAAAATGCGGTTTGAATTGCAAAAATTAAAAATATAACCGATAAAACTGTTTTTTTCATAGTGATACTTCTTTCGATTGCACAATAATATTTTCCCGATTACATTTTTTCGGGTGCGTCGATTCCCAAAATGTCAAATACATTTTTAATAACTGTTTTTACTTGTTTTATAAGGAAAAGTCTTGCTTTGCAAAGCGATAAATCTTCGCATTTAACCCTGCATTCGGGCGCATTGTAAAAACTGTGGAAATCCGATGCAACGTCCAAAACGTATCTTGTAATTCTTGAAGGATCGGAAAGCTCGCAGCAAACTTTAAGCTCGTGCGGAAGTGCGCTTATTTTTTTCATAAGCTCAATTTCTTCATTTGTTTTAAGAAGAGAAAGATCTGTGTCTGTAGCTTTGTCTGCGGTAATTCCTTCTTCTTTGAGTGCGTTTATAATGCTTGATATTCTTGCATGCGCATACTGAACATAGAAAACGGGATTGTCACTGTTTTGCGCAACCGCAAGGTCTAGATCAAAGTCCAAATGGCTTTCGGACTGACGCATATTAAAGAAAAATCTTGCGGCGTCAACGCCTATTTCTTCAATAAGGTCGCTGAGTGTAATCATTTTCCCCGTTCGTTTGCTCATTCTTGCAACTTCGCCGTTTCGCATGAGCCTTACAAGCTGCATAATTATAATTTCAAGCTTGTCGGGGTCGATGTTTATTGCTTTAAGAGCACCTTTCATTCTTGCAACATGGCCGTGATGGTCTGCGCCCCACACATTTATGCCCTTGTCAAAACCTCTTTTTTCAAATTTGTTTCTGTGATATGCAATGTCAACCGCAAAATATGTCGGAATACCGTTGTTTCTGATTAAAACTTCGTCTTTTTCGCAGCCGAAATCGGTTGCTTTAAGCCAAAGAGCGCCGTCTTTTTCATAGGTAAGACCGCTTTTTTTAAGCTCATCTATCGTCTGGCTGACTTCGCCGTCCGAGTGAAGCGTGCTTTCTTTAAACCATACATCATAGTGGATTTTGTATGCCTCAAGCCCTGTTTTTAAGTTTGCAATGTTAATTGGAAGGGCATAGTCACAAAGAGCCTTGCGTCTTTCTTCTTCGGAACAGTCAAGATATTTGTCGCCGTATTTTTCTATAAAATTCTTTGCGTGCTCGTTTATGTCTTCACCCTGATAGCAGTCTTCTGTAAGCTCAATATAATCTTTGCCTTTAAGGTTTTGGAGATATCTTATATCGAGCGATTTTTTAAACTTTTCAATCTGCGCGCCGGCGTCGTTGATATAAAACTCTTTTGTAACGTCATATCCACATTTTTTGAGTATGTTTGAAAGCACGTCGCCTATGACTCCGCCTCTGGCATTACCCATGTGCATGGGACCTGTCGGATTTGCGGAAACAAATTCAACAACAACTTTTTTGCCTTCGCCGACATTTGATTCGCCATAGCTTGCGCCCATTTCATCTGCCAATTTAAGAGAGTCGTAAAGCCAGTTTTTGTTGAGATAAAAGTTTATAAATCCCGGCCCTGCAATTTCAACTTTTTCGATGTATGTGTCTTTAATGTCGAAATTGTCAACAAGCATCTGCGCCAAAACTCTCGGCGGTTTTTTTGCCGCTTTTGTGATTTTCATTGCAATGTTGCTTGAAAAATCGCCGTTTTTTTCATCTTTCGGAATTTCAATTTCTATCGGAAGAACAAATCCCGGCTCGTCAAAGCGGATTTCTTTTTTGTCCTCCAAAACTGCGCAGGCGTTTCCGATAACTGTGTTTATCTGCTCGTAAATTTTTTCGATAATGTCCATTTTTAACTCCTTATGCTTCGGTAATGTTGATGAAAAAGCTGTTTTCACCAAGATATTCTTCGTTTATGTCAATTGTATAATCAATACTTACCGTACCGCCCTTTTCGCCGACGTCAACGTTTATACTGTCGGTTAAAACGCCGATTATAAGGCTTCCGTACTGCGTTTCGTAATATGATGTTGTCTTTTTGTTTTTAATAAAAAGCATTTGGTTGTTTATTTCGCCGTTTCTTATAAGCGAAACTTTTTCGCCGTCAATTTCAAGCGTTGTTGTGGTAACGCCCATACCCGTCATTTCGCTTTCGTCATACGTTACAATGTATTTTTTGCCGTCTTTTTTTAGAGTTCCTTCGGTGAAAAGGGAAATGTCGCCTTTTTCGCCGTCCTGAATCTGTATTCCTTTTATTGATATATTTACATTTTTACTGTTCATAATAATCTCCGTCAGTATTTTTCTATATCTATTTTTTTAACGCAGTTATCAATGCTCCGTCCCAAAAATCTTTTTGCAATTTCTGAAAACCCCAAAACGGAATCGCTGACAAAGTATTTGTACTGCTCGTTTTTTCTTTTGCCCGATAAAAGATTGTTTTCGCCAAGGTATTTGTTTACGTATTCTGCGGTTGCCTCGCCCGAATCTATAAGCATTACGCCGCTGCCCAAAACTTTTGCGATTGTGTTTTTTAAAAGCGGATAATGCGTGCAGCCCAAAATAAGTGTGTCAACACCTTCTTTAATGAAAACATCAAGATAATCTTTTGCAATAAGATATGCCGCCTCGTTGTCGGTCATTCCCGCTTCCGCAAGCGGAACAAAAAGGGGACAGGCAACGCTTACCGTTTTAATGTCTTTGTCAATCCTGTAAAGTGCTTCTTCGTATTTTTTGTTGCTTATCGTGCTGGCAGTTCCGATTATGCCGACTTTTTTGTTTTTTGTGTTTTTTGCCGCTTTAAGACTTGTCGGATAAACAACGCCTATAACGGGAACGTCAAGCTTGTCCTTGATTTCGGGAATTGCAACGGAACTTACGGTTCCGCACGCAACCACAATAAGCTTTATATCGTGTGTTTTTAAAAAATTAATATCGCTTAAGGCATATTTGATAATTGTTTCGTTGCTTTTCGAACCGTACGGCACTCTGCCGGTGTCGCCGAAATAAACAATATTTTCATCGGGCAGCTCGCTCATAAGCTCTTTTACCGCCGTAAGTCCGCCGACTCCCGAGTCAAATACACCTATGTATTTGTTGTTCATAATAATCTCCATTAAGATAAATTTATGTTTGATTTTCTACCTTTTTTCTTTAAGAGCAATGTCAATAATGCTGTCTAAAACCTCGCCGTATGTCATACCGCACTGCATAAAAAGCTTAGGATACATGCTGATATTTGTAAATCCGGGCATTGTGTTTATTTCGTTGATGTAAATTTTGCCGTTTTCGTCGTCTGCAAAAAAGTCAACTCTCGAAAGCCCCGAACCGTCAACCGCCTTAAATGCTTTTACTGCCGTTTCTCTTATGAGGTTTTCAACGCCGTTTTTGAATTTTGCGGGAATGATAAGTGTGCTTTCGATTGTGTATTTTGATTCAAAATCGTAAAAATCGTTTGCCGATTTTATTTCTCCGATACAAGACGCTTTAACGTCGGCGCGTGTGCCCATAACCGCACATTCAACTTCTCTTCCCGTTAAAAATTCTTCGACAATAACTCTTCTGTCAAATTTAAATGCATTTGAAAGCGCGCTTTCAAGTTCTTCTTTGTTTTTTGCCTTTCCGATTCCGATTGACGAACCTGCATTCGACGGTTTTACAAACATCGGATAACCGAGTTTTTCTTCACATTCGCTTACTTTTTGCAAAATATCGTCGTAATCATTTATTGTCACCCAGTTTGCCTGAGGAATTTTTGCATTTTCAAAAACAATTTTTGTGTACGCCTTATCCATTGTAATTGCGGACGATAAG
>CABUQL010000043.1 GCA_902493665.1 uncultured Eubacteriales bacterium | reverse complement strand
CCTTTGTGTATGTTTTTGTAGATTTCGTCTTTTGATTTTTTTGCCTTTTTCTTTACTTCGTTTTCATCTTTGACGTCATTGCCGATTTTTCCGTCTTTAAGACTGCCGTTTTCGTCTTTTGAGTTTTTGACCGATGAAATGTTGTCATTTTCATCATCTCCGGACAAAACCTTGTCATTTTTGGCAAAAAGCTTTTCGTAATCAACTTCAAAATCAATTTTACCGGTTGAATATGTCATACTTTCGTCAAGATCTTTTTCAGCATCGTTCGTCTTTTTTGCAGGATTTGCCATAATATCGGGCAGCGTATTTTTGTCTTCAAAAACACTGTCGCCGAAACTGTCGTATTCTTTTCCCGTATTAAGATTTACAGTTTTAAATCCGCCGCCTTCATCTTTCGGAATCGGCACAAAAGCAAGCTCGCCCGAAAATATTGTTCCTTTTGGAAAATCCGACTTTTTCAATGATGTCACCCTCTTTGATTTGTTTCATTGTGAGCGTTTTCAACAGTGGTATCGATTAATGAATCGCCGATATCGTCGTTTTTGTCTTTTGAAAGATACATTAAAAACTCTATGTTGCCCTCGGGTCCTTTAATCGGCGAAAAATCAAGTCCCAAAATGCCAAAACCCAATTCTCTTGCAATATCAAGACACTTTTTTATAACTTTTTTGTGAACTTCTTTATCTTTTATAACACCTTTTTTGCCGACATCTTCTCTTTGCGCCTCAAACTGAGGTTTAATAAGTGCGGCAACGTTTCCTTTTTCGGATAAAAAAGAATAAACAACGGGCAGCACAAGTTTTAGGGATATAAAAGATACGTCAATCGATGCAAAATCAATTTCGTCTTGTATAAGATTTAAATCAAGATATCTTACGTTTGTGCGCTCGATATTTACAACACGCTCATCGTTTCTTAATTTCCATGCAAGCTGACCGTATCCGACATCTATACTGTATACCTTTTTTGCGCCGTTTTGGAGCATACAGTCGGTAAATCCGCCTGTTGACGCACCGACGTCAACGCATATTTTATCTTTTAAATCAATGCTGAAAACATCTATTGCCTTTTCGAGTTTAAGACCGCCCCGGCTTACATAACGAAGCGTTTGTCCTCTTATTTCAATATGCATGCCGTCTTTAACCTTGTCGCCCGCTTTTAAGGCTTTTTGGTTGTCAACGTACACAATGCCTTCCATAATGTATGATTTTGCACGTTCCCTGCTTTCTGCAAGACCGCGGTTTACAAGTTCTGTGTCAAGTCTTTCGCTCAATTTTTGTTTTCTCCTTTTACGGTTTTTAAAATGTCATCTGCAATGCTCTTTGCGTCGAGCATATGTTTTTCGTATAAAATCGCACTTTTTCCGTGCTCGATAAATAAGTCGTCCCAGCCGTAGTTTTTAACAGTAACGTATTTTCTAAAATCACATTCGGCTTTAACGCTTTGTCCGAATCCGCCGTTTATAAGGTTGTCCTCAATTGTAAAAAGATATTTGCCGGTGTTTTCGGTAATTGTTTTTGTGTCGATGGGGTGGATAGTACGAGCGTTTATAACAGTGGTGCAAAGCCCTTGTTCTTCAAGAATTTTTGCCGCCTTCAGCGCCGTTTTTTTCATATTTCCCACAGATACTATAGTTAAATCCGATCCCTTTTTAATAACGTGTGATTTTCCGATTTCAAAGTTTTCGTTTGTATCCTCGAGCGAGATTTCTCCGCGCGGATACTTTATTGCAATAGGACCGTCAAATTTGTTTACTGCAAAATCTAGCATTTGCTCAAGCTCTTTGTAGCACGACGGGGCAAGAACCGTCATATTCGGGATATGGCTAAGGTATGATGTATCAAACACGCCCTGGTGCGTTTCGCCGTCATCGCCGACAATTCCCGAATGGTCAACGCAAAACACAACGTGAAGCGATGAGAGACAAACATCGTGAATTATCTGGTCATATGCACGCTGCAAAAATGTTGAGTAAATGCATACAACGGGAATATGTCCGCCGGATGCCATACCTGCCGCCATTGTAACTGCGTGTTCTTCGGCAATGCCGACGTCAAAAAATCTTTTTTTATAGTTTTGCTTAAACGGCAAAAGTCCGCATCCCGCAGCCATTGCGGCAGTGATTGCAACAACTTTTTCGTTTTTTTCGGCAAGGTTTAAAAGTATGTTTCCTGCGGCAGACGAATAATCCATTGCGCTTCTTGTAACCACCGTATTCGTTCTCCTTACGCCGTGAAATTTTTCGGGACTTTCTTCAGCCTCGGTATATCCCATGCCTTTTTTTGTAAAAGTGTGGATTATAACAGGGCCTTCGATTTCTTTTGCACGGTTTAAAGCCTCCGTAATGCTCTCTATGTTGTGGCCGTTTATAATTCCAAGATACGTAAATCCGAGGTTTTCAAAAAGCACATTTGAAATTGCCGAATATTTAAATCCGTTTTTGATTTTTTTAAGAAGCTTAAGAGATTCGTTGCCGAATTTACCCATATTCGACAACACGTTTGTAATGCTGTTTTTTGTGTTAATATAGCCTTTTTTTGTGCGGAGCATACTTAAATATTCGCTCATTCCGCCGACGTTTTTTTCAATCGACATTTCGTTGTCGTTAAGCACAACAATAATTTTTGTTTTGCTCACGCCGGCGTCGTTCATTGCCTCGTAAACCATACCGTTTCCGAGTGAACCGTCGCCGAGAAAAGCAACTATGTTAAAATCTTTTCCGTTTAAATCCCTGCTTCTTGCAAGACCGAGCGCTGTTGAAATGCTTGTTCCGGCATGGCCTGCAATAAATGCGTCGTAAATGCTTTCTGACGGTTTGGGAAAACCCGATATTCCGCCGTACTGCCTTATCGTTGAAATATCTTTGTATCTTCCCGTGAGCATTTTGTGCACATAGCATTGATGTCCGACGTCGAAAATAAGACGGTCTTTTGAAAAGTCGAAAGCAAGATGAAGACCGATTGTAAGCTCAACAACTCCCAGGTTTGAGGCAAGATGCCCTCCGGTTTTTAAGATATTGTTTATAAGAGCTTCTCTTATTTCTCCGCAAAGATACGGATACTGTGCTTTATTTAGTTTTTTTAAATCTTCGGGACTGCTAATATTTTCCAAAAACATATATTATTCTCTTTTCATTTATAAACCGTATGATTTTTTATAAGCATAATTCTACATAAAATTATATCATATTAAAACAAAATTGTAAAGACCGCATATGAAGCTTACAAATAACAAAAAGCCGTCTTGTTTTTTAAAAAATGGAACACCCTTTCCGGTTGACTTTTTTTGCGCCAAGTAGTAAAATATAAAAGTAAAAATATGCACAAAAATCTCTTTTATTTTTATACTTAAGATAATTGGGACAGGCAATAATTACCCGGGCAATTATTGCCCGAAGCGGCAGAACGGAGATTTTATGGAACGAATCGACAGTCTTGGCATTAACAATTTAAAAATCATACAGAATACCGACTATTTCTGCTTCGGAACAGATGCGGTTTTGCTTTCGGATTTTGCAACGGTTGCGCCGGGGGCGTATGTTGTTGATCTTTGCAGCGGAAACGGAATTATACCTTTTCTTTTAAGCGCAAAAACAAAGGCAAAAAAAATAGTCGGAATAGAAATTCAAAAAGAAAGCTTTGACCTTGCAAAAAGGAGCAATGAGCTAAACAAGCTTGAAGATAAAATATCGTTTATAAATGACGATGCCAATAACATAAAAGAATATTTTGAATCGGGAAGTGTTTCAAACGTAACGTGCAATCCGCCGTATATGGTATCAAAAAACGGATTTGTAAGTCCGAGCGATTTAAAAGCCGCAGCACGCCATGAGCTTTTTATAAATATAGAAGATGTTGTAAGAATCAGCGCATATATTTTGAAATTCGGCGGATATCTTTCAATTGTTCACAAAAGCGACAGACTGTGCGATATAATATGCACAATGCGTAAGTACAAAATCGAGCCGAAAAGAATAAGATTTGTTCATTCGCATCTCGGTGACGCTCCGAAGCTTGTGCTTGTTGAGGGGATATTCGGCGCAAAAAGCTCGGTTAAAATACTTGAGCCGCTTTATATCTATAACGACGACAACACTTTTACAGATGAAATTAAAAAACTCTACAACGAGGAGAATTAATAAATGGAATACGGCAAATTATATCTTGTTGCAACTCCGATAGGAAATTTGAACGATTTAAGCAAAAGGGCGATTGATGTTTTAAAATCGTGCGACCTTATAGCATGCGAAGATACAAGATATTCAAGAAAGCTTTTAACACATTTTGAAATATCAAAACCGCTTACAAGTTATTTTGAGCATAACAAAGCGGAAAAAGGAGCGGTAATTGCAGGAGAAATCAAAAACGGCAAAAATGTTGCTCTTATAACGGATGCCGGAACGCCTGCAATTTCAGACCCCGGCGAGGATCTTGTGCGCCTTTGCGCAAAAGAGGGGATAGACGTTGTTCCCGTTCCCGGCTGTGTTGCATTTGTCAATGCTCTTATTGTGTCGGGACTTTACACGGGAAGATTTTCATTTGAAGGATTTTTAAGTGTAAACCGCAAAAACAGAATGAATCATTTAGAGGAAGTAAAAGACGATTTCCGTACGCTCATTTTTTATGAGGCTCCCCATAAGCTTTTAAAAACGCTTGAAGATATGGAAAGTGTTTTCGGCGACAGAAAAATATCGCTTGCAAGAGAGCTTACAAAAATTCATGAAGAAATAAGACGCACAACGCTTTCGGAGGCAATAAAATATTACAGTGAAAATCCGCCCAGAGGCGAGTTTGTGCTTGTAATAGAAGGCGCCGACAGAAAGGCAAAGGAAGAAGAAGACGCAAAAAAATATGACGATCTGACAATAAGCGAGCACGTTGAAATGCTGATGGGTGAAAATATGAGCAAAAAAGACGCAATAAAAGAAGTTGCGCGTCTTCGTGCAATGCAAAAAAGAGACGTTTACAACATTTACGAAAACGAGAAAGGAAGAAGATAAAAATGTCACCTACGAAATTAACGCTTGCAGATATATTTGAAAATATCAGTGTTCCTCTTCCGCTCAAAAACGCAAAGGTTTTAACGGTAGACGCAAACGAAGACGAAAAAAGCATATCTGTTGTTATTATAAGCGGCGATATTATAGACTGCAAAGTAATAGAAAGCTTTAAAGAGCTTATCAAAGCAGAAAAAAGTCTTGAAAAAGTTATTTTAAAAGTCAAATACGACGGTCTTTGCTTAAAAGATGTTGCAGGAAAAAAATTTTTTGATAATCTTACGTTTTACTTAAACGTTTTATCGCCCGGCACGCAAAATCTTTTTATAGACAGCGTATGGAGCTATAAAGACGGAAAAATCACCGTAAAGTGCAAAAACGGTCTTGAACTTATTAATGTCACAAACTGCAAAGAACTTATAAAAAAACTTGTAAAAAGCCAGCTTAACGAAAACGTTGAAGTGGAATTTATAGACGAGTATGATGTCGATAAATTTTTAAAAGAAAAAGAAGAAATCATAAATTCGTTTGACCCGATTATTGTGCCTGTCCGCGATGAAATCAAATACGAAATGACAGAAGGTGAAGAGGATAAGGGCGCTGTAATGTACGGAAAATACATATTTGAAAAGCCCGTTAAAATTTCAAGACTTACAAAAGACTCGACTTATGCCGTAGTTGAAGGAGAGGTTTTTGCGAGCGAAACAAGAGAAACAAAAAGCGGAAAAATCATTTTAAGCTATTGCATAACAGACCTTACAAGCTCATACAACGTTAAAATGTTTCTTACAAAAAAGAAATACACAGAGCTTAAAGAAAGCGGATTTAAAGACGATATATACGTTAAAATAAGCGGTGCGGTTGAATATGACGAATACGCAAAAGAAATGGTTATAATTGCAAAAAACATAAATTATGCCGTTAAAGAAGAAAGAACGGATAATTCCGAGAAAAAGCGTGTAGAGCTTCACATGCATACGAAAATGTCAACATTGGACGGTATGACAGATGTTAAAACGCTTGTTGCAAAGGCTGCACAGTGGGGACACAAAGCGGTAGCCGTAACAGACCACGGCAACGTTCAGGCATTTCCCGACGCTGCAATTGCCGCAAAAAAATGCGGTATTAAAGTTATATACGGTGTGGAATGTTATCTTGTAAGCGACAGTCTGCAAATAGTTTACAATTCAAAAGACGTAGGCCTTGACGGCGACTTTGTTGTTTTTGATATTGAGACAACGGGTCTTAATCCTACAACAGAAACAATTACCGAGATCGGTGCGGTAAAGGTTAAAAACCATCAGGTGACAGACGTTTTCCAGACATTTGTTAACCCTAAAAAACCTATCCCGAAAAACATTGTTGAGCTTACGGGAATAACCGATGAAATGGTAAAAGACGCTCCGGGTATCGGAGATGTTTTAAAAAGTTTTTATGAATTTATTGGCGACAGTGTTCTTGTTGCGCATAATGCAACATTTGATACGGGATTTATAAAAGCTGCGGCTGCAAAGCATAATATGCATTTTGATTTTTGCTTTATCGACACCGTTGAGTTTTCAAGAGCGCTTTTAAAACATACCGTTAAAAACCATAAGCTTAATACAATTGCCGCACATTTAAACATAAGTCTTGAAAATCACCACAGAGCAAGCGACGACGCAACGGCAACGGCGCATATATTTATTAAATTTCTTGAAATGGCAAAAGAAAAAGGCATTAAAAACATTTCGGAAATAAATACTTTTCTTGCAAAAGAAGCAGATGAAAAATCGCAGAAAACAAACCATGCAATTATTCTTGTTAAAAATTATACGGGACTCAGAAATCTGTATCACATAATTTCGGAATCGCACTTGAACCATTTTTACAAAAGACCGAGAGTTCCCAAAAGCCTTCTTGAAAAATACAGAGAAGGTCTGTTGCTCGGAAGCGCATGCGAAAGCGGCGAGCTTTACAGGGCAATTGTCGACGGCAAGCCGTACGGCGAAATTATGAATATCATTAAATATTACGATTACCTTGAAATTCAGCCGCTCGGAAACAATCAATTTTTAATAGATAACGGCAGAGTCGGAAGCGTGCTCGATTTAAAACAAATCAACAAAAACATTATCGAATGGGGTAAAAAGAATAACAAGCTTACCGTTGCAACGTGCGACGTTCACTTTTTAAATCCCGAAGATGAAGTTTTCAGAAGAATACTTATGGCAGGCCAGGGCTTTTCCGACGCCGACAATCAGGCACCGCTTTACTTCAGAACAACTGAGGAAATGCTGGAAGAGTTTTCGTATCTTGGCGGAAAGCTTGCCGAAGAAGTTGTAATAGACAATCCCAATAAAATAAGCGAAATGTGCGACGACATTATCCCCGTGCCCGATGAAACCGCACCTCCCGTAATTGAAGGCTCGGACGATGAGCTCAGAAACAGCACAATGGACAGAGCGTATGAGCTTTACGGAAAGAATCTTCATCCGCTTATTAAAGAAAGAATCGACGCGGAGCTATCATCAATTATCGATAACGGATATTCGGTGCTTTACATTATTGCAAGACGACTTGTTCAAAAGTCGCTCAGCGATGGTTATCTTGTTGGTTCGCGAGGAAGCGTAGGTTCGTCGTTTGTTGCTTATCTTTCGGGAATAACCGAGGTTAATTCGCTTGCGGCGCATTATCTTTGCCCCGAGTGCAAATATATTGAATTTAATAAGGACCCGAAATACTCGTGCGGATTTGATATGCCCGAGAAAAAATGCCCCGTTTGCGGCGCCGATCTTGAAAGAAACGGACACGATATCCCGTTTGAAACATTTTTGGGATTCGGCGGCGGAAAGGAGCCTGATATTGACTTAAACTTTTCGGGAGATTACCAGAGTGTTGCGCATAAATTTACCGAAGAAGTTTTCGGAGAGGGGCACGTTTTCAGAGCCGGAACAATCGGCACAATAGCCGAAAAAACGGCTTACGGATACGTTAAAAAATATTTTGAAGCAAAAGGAATAGAAGTTTGCAATGCCGAGATAAACAGGCTTGTTAAAGGATGCGCCGGAGTTAAAAGAACAAACGGTCAGCACCCCGGCGGAGTTATGATAGTTCCCAGAAACAGAGATGTTC
>CABUQL010000042.1 GCA_902493665.1 uncultured Eubacteriales bacterium | reverse complement strand
AACTTTCTGTCATAGAACGCAAAGTACAAACATACAGCAACAATAAGTCCGACCCAGTTTCCGCGCGAATAAGTAAATATCATGCAAAGCGACAATACACCTGCCACGCAAAGCTGAGAAAATTTTGTGAAACCTTTCGGTGCATTCCAAAGATATGCCATTGCAATCGGTATCATTAAAAGAAGATATTCACCCAAAACATTGGGGTTTTCAAATGTTGAAACAACTCGTGTTTCAATATCCGAAAACATATCGTTGTCAATCCATACAAGACCTTCGTCAAAGCCGAAAATGTATTGATAAATTCCGTAAAGTCCGACTGCAAGTGCCGAAAGAAGCGCAAACAGAATTACGGCATATAAATCTTTTTTGGTGGTAATGGCGTTTGTAATGAGAAAATACGCACTGATAAACACGAGATATACGAGCAAAATTTGTATGCTTTTTCTTTGTGAAACGGACGTTATTGCCGATACAACAGAAATCAGCGCAAATGCAATTAAAAACATATCAACCGATGTTTTCTTAAATTTAAAATCATCATCGCCGAAAGCTTTTACCAAAAATGACGCAAATCCCAAAAGAATTAATCCTACAAGTGCCATTGTCGGTGCAAACGGCAAAATTACCGGCAAAAGATAAACCGCAGTTTTATAGTTATACAAAACCATGCATACGAAAAACAATCCCGCAGGAAGCAAAACTGCGTATAAAGGCGATATTTTTGCTGCTATTATTCCCGATAAAATTCCCGCAAGCGAAAACACAACATACAAATACTTCGGGCATTTTTTTGTTTCTTCGACGCCTTCCAAATCAATTTCAAAGTATGAAAATGCAAATTTTGCAAGCTTACTGTTTGAAAAAAGAGATGATAAAGACCTGTTAATCAGTATAATCAAAATTCCGATCAGCAATAATCCCGAAAGGATTATAAGTCCTTTTTTTGTAAGAGCATCGCTTGATTTTAGCATAATCATATATGCTGCCGATGCAAATATAACAAAATATCCGTAAACAGATGTTGAATACACAAAAATATTATCAAAGAATTCTATAATCTCCGAAATTATAAGGCTTTTTTTAGAATAATCTATTATCTTTTTTATAATGCTTTTAAGTTTGCAGAAAAGCGATACAAAAACCTTATAAAAAACGCTGCTTTCCAAAGTCTTTAAATTCGGGCGTTTTGAAAAAAACGACACAATTCTGCTTTTGTCGGCAGATTTTTTTAACGGATTTTTAAAAAAGTCACATATCTTTTTAAAAACGCTCGTTTCATATCCTTCGCAAAAGAGGCTATACAAACGTATAAAAAAGCTGATTATTAAACTGTTATTCAATATTTGTGCCTCCCCTCTTTGTTTTTGAAATAAGAGCAGCAAACAATGATTTAAATTCTTCGCTTTTAAGTATAATGCACATCAGCGCATAGATGCACGCACCGACTGCAACAGGCAGTGCAAGCTCTAAAAGTTTTCCGTACTGCATGCGCAACGCAAAATTATATGTCACAATTACGCACACCGCCATAACAAGCGAAGAAACAACACTTTTTAAAACGGATATGCAAAAACTTTTATTTATTATCATATGTTTCATTCGTTTGTTAAGAATGATAAGAAGCGTAAATCCCGCAAACGTAATTGAAACAGATGCCGAAAATGCAAGTCCTTCAAGGCCCGTTTTTACAACTTTTACAAAGAAAATACTAAGCAAAATGTTAATTACAATTCCGATAATGGAAATCCTCATCGGAGTTTTGCCGTCTTTTAGCGAATAAAAAGACTTATTCATAATTTCGCTTATCGCAAACCCAATCATTCCCATAGAATAGAAAAACAGCGCTTTTGAAGTGAGCATTGTTGAGTTTTCGTTAAAAGCGCCTCTTTCGTAAAACACTCTTATAACGGGCTTTGAAAGTATAAGAAAGCCTGTCATAATGGGTATTATAATAAAAATCACATATTTTAATGATTTGCATACCGAAGCCGCATAACCTTCGTTGTCATCCGACGATGCCATTTTTGAAAGCGATGGAAAAATAAGATTAGTAACGGTATAAGTAAATACGCCGACTAAAATTATATAAAGCTTATTGGCATAATCAAGCGATGTTATTGCCGCTCCGTTATTTAAATGTGATGCAAGGTTGATGTTAATTACCGTGTTAATCGGCTGAACCCATGCACTTATTATTATCGGCATCGCCAAAAGGCATACCTTTTTTATATCAGGATCAAAAAACGGATTTGAAAACCTGAATGAATATTTAATTTTAAACAAACTCGGAATTTGCACAACAACCTGAAGCGACCATGCAATAAGCATTGCAACCGCAACACCGCTTACTCCGAACCTGTTTTTAAAAATCAGCATATAAAGCACTAAAAAGAGATTTGAAACAAGGCTTATAATTGCCGGAATCAAAAACTCTCCCGCCGACTGAAGTATTCCGACTATACAGTAGGCAACTCCCGTTGTAATCATTGTCGGAAACAAAATCTTAGTCAAAAACGACGCTGCGATAAGCTTTTCACTGTCAAGACCGCCTGCGATTAAAAGTGCAAGCTCTTTTGAAAAAACAATGCCCAAAAGCGACATAACACCAGTTATAATAAAAATAAGGGTAATAAATTTATTTGAGAAATTCTGAGCTTTTTTTGCGGTTTTGTTTTTTAAAATGTCATTGTATATCGGTATAAAAGCCGCTGTAACCGCAGTGCCGAGTGCAATATCAAAAAACAAAAGAGGTATACGCGACGCCGTGGAAAATGCGATTGCTTCAACCGAACCTGTGCCGTACAAGGATGCCAAAACAATGTCGCGGAGCATTCCGAATGCCTTTGACAAAAGCATTGAAAGCGACACAAGCATCGCCGTTATAACGGTGTTTTTTTTTGCTGATTTCATATTTTTAATCCTTTAAATACTGCTTGAACACCTCTTCAAGTATTTCATCACGTTCAAGCTTTGAAATGATACTTCTTGCATTGTTGTGACTTGTGATATATGACGGGTCGCCCGACATAATGTATCCTACAAGCTGGCTTATGGGATTGTATCCCTTGACTTTAAGAGCTTCGTAAACAGTAAAAAGCGCCTGCCTTATACGGTTTTCTTTATCAAGACCGCCCTTAAATACAACAGTTTCGTTATTTGACATAAGTACCACTCCTTTTAATTTTTGTTATTTTATCTTAACTGTGCTCCGTGTTTTTCTTCAAGCTGAGATACCGTCTTATTAAATACGGCGTTTATTTCGTCATCGGTAAGCGTTCTGTCACTTGCACGGTAAACAATTGAAAATGCGACACTCTTTTTGCCGCTTTCAATCTGCGAACCTTTGTATACGTCAAAAAGTTTAATTTCTTCCAAAATTTTTCCTGAGCACTGCTTAATTGTGCGTTCCAAATCGCCGATGGAAACTTCATCACCGACAAGCATTGCAATGTCACGTGTAACTGCCGGGAATTTCGGAAGCTGCTTAAATTTAACATCGGGTTTGTAGCAATCAACAAGCGTGTTAAAATCAAGCTCTGCTATATACGCTTTTGCATTCATCGAATAATTTTCCGTAACAACCGGGTGAGCCTCGCCCATTATGCCGATGTATTTGTTATTTGCATAAATTTTTGCGCATCTTCCGGGATGGAAGGTTGTTACATCGGTACAGGGTTTAAACTCAAAATATGAAATGTTAAGTTTTTCAAATATGCATTCAATAACACCTTTCATATTGTAGAAATCGCATTTTCCGTACATGCCGAGGCAAACTTTCTTTCTTTCGTCGGGAAGTTTTTCGCCTTCAACGGGAATGTAAACATCTGCAAGCTCATAGAGATATGCATAAGGATTTCTCTGATTATAGTTAAATGAAAGCGTTTTCATCATATCCGCAAGAAGCGTGGTTCTCATAACGGAGCAGTCTTTTCCGAGCGGATTTCTGATTTCAACCATTTTTGTAAGAGTTTCGTCATTTGAATTTATAAGTTTTAAAACGTCGGGCGAAGTAAATGAGAAGTTCATAACTTCATACATGCCCTGTGCCATAAGCACTTCCTGGATTTTATCGCCGACCTTTTGCGCCGTTGTTTTAACGCCGAGTGTTGTTTCACCGCGCAAAGGCGACGATTTGATTTTGTCGTAGCCGTAAATTCTTGCAACTTCTTCGGCAATATCTGCTTCGCCTTCAACGTCAGCTCTGAATGTCGGAACTACAACTTTGTCGCCGTCAACCTTAAATTCCAAAGATTCCAAAACGCTCTGCATATATTCTTTGTTTAAATCAGTTCCTAAGAATTTGTTTATATAATCGGGTCTGAAAGGAAGAATGTGCGGTTCTTTGCTGCTGTTGTCAATATCGATTATTCCGCCCACAACCTCTCCTGCTCCCAGCTCGCACACAAGCTCACAGGCACGGTTTAAAGCATCTATACAGTTGTTCGGGTCAAGACCTTTTTCAAATCTTGCCGATGATTCTGTTCTGAGGCCGAGTTTTTTTGCAGTGATTCTTACACTCGGACCGAAGAAACAAGCCGATTCAAAAACAATAGTTTTTGTCGTATCTTTAATTTCGGAATCAAGTCCGCCCATAACGCCCGCAACGCAAGCAGGTTTTTCATCGTCGCAGATAAGGAGCATTGACGAATCAAGATTTCTTTCCTGCTCGTCAAGCGTAAACATTTTTTCGCCGTCTTTTGCACGTCTTACAACAATTTTATTGCCCGAAAGCGTTTCCAAATCAAAGGCATGCATAGGCTGACCGTATTCTAAAAGAATATAGTTGGTTATGTCAACGATATTGTTGATACTTCTGATTCCCGAAAGTTTAAGTCTGTCTTTAAGCCACTTCGGGCTTTCTTTAATGTTTACATTTTTAATAACTCTTGCACTGTAACGCATGCAAAGGTCACTGTCATTAACCGAGATGTTAACATAATCGTTAACGTTTTCATTGTTTTCTTTAACAACAGGTTTTTTAATCGTAATAGGCTTGTCAAATGTAGCCGACGCCTCCCTTGCAAGACCTATAACACTGAAACAGTCTGCCCTGTTCGGCGTGATTTCAAATTCTATAACGCTTTCGTTAAGACCGAAAATTTCTTTAATGTCCGTTCCGAGCTCATAAGGTTTCGGCAAAATGAGTATTCCGTTTTCGTCTGCATACGGAACATCTTCTTTTGAGAGGCCGAGCTCGTTAAATGAGCAAAGCATACCATTTGATTCTTCGCCGCGAAGCTTTCCTTTTTTGATAACCGTTCCGTCGGGAAGATGCGAATTATCAAGCGCAACAGGAATGTAATCGCCTACATTTATATTTTTTGCACCCGTTACAATTTGCAAAACTTCGCTACCAACATCGATTTTGCAAATGCAAAGCTTGTCTGCATTTGGGTGATCTTTAATATCTAAAATTTTACCTACTACAACATTGCTGAGCAGATCGCCCGGATTTTCAATTGCCTCAACTTTTGAACCGGACATTGTCATTTCATGTGCAATCTCCTCGGGTGTGTACCCGTTTAAATCCACATAATCGTTTAACCATCCAATTGGGAATTTCATAAGTTAATGTCCGCCTTTCTTAAAATTGTTTCAAAAATCTTAAATCGTTTTCATAAAGCAATCTCATATCATTTATGTTATATGATCTCATAACAACACGTTCAAGACCTATACCAAATGCGAAACCGCTGTAAATTTCAGGGTCAATTCCGCAGTTTTTAAGCACTTTGGGATGAACCATGCCCGCACCGAGAATTTCAATATATCCTTCTTTTTTGCACACGGGGCAGCCCTTTCCTCCGCATACAAAGCACGAAATATCAACTTCGGCACTCGGCTCTGTAAACGGGAAGTGATGCGGTCTTAAACGGATTTTCACATCATCACCGTAAAGCTTTTTAAGTGCAATTTCAAGCGTACCTTTTAAGTCGCCCATTGTAACGCCCTTGTCAACAACAAGACCTTCCATCTGGTGGAATACAGGTGAATGTGTTGCGTCAACGGCATCGGAACGGTAAACGCGTCCCGGAGCGATAATTCTTATCGGCGGTTTTGTTTTTTCCATAACACGAACCTGAACAGATGATGTCTGCGAACGAAGCACAACATCGTCGTTGATGTAAAACGTATCCTGCATATCTCTTGCAGGGTGGTTTTTAGGAAGATTTAAAGCTTCGAAATTGTAGTAATCAAGCTCAACTTCGGGACCGTCTGCAATGGAAAATCCCATTCCCATAAATATTTCTTCAAGTTTATTCTGAACAAGTGTGAGCGGATGTTTGTTACCCATTTCGTTCTTTTTACCGGGCATTGTAACATCAAGCTTTTCGCTCTTGAGCTTTGCCTCAAGCATATATTTTTGAAGTTCTGCTTTTTTTTCGGCAATCTGCGATTCGATACTCGCTCTTACTTCATTTGCAAGCTGGCCGAGCACCGGACGTTCTTCGGGCGAAGCTTTCCCCAAACCTTTAAGAACCGATGTTATCTCGCCTTTTTTTCCGAGATATTTAATCCTGAAGTTTTCCAAAAGCTCCATATTTTCAATATTTTTCAAAGATTCCGACGCATCTTTTTTGATTTTTTCAAGTAGTTGTTTCACGGAATTTACTCCTTCCCGACTGTTATTAAATAAATTATTGACTATTCTTGTTATTATAACATATTATTGCCTGTTTTGCAAGAAAACTATTTGAAACTTTTAAACAAATAATCAGACATTTGGGCAATAAACTCATTATTTTTAATTTGCGCAATTGCATCATCAGTTTTTTTGATGTATTCTTTTATGTATTTAAGTGCATTTTCTTTGCCTAAGATGTTTATAAAGTTCGGAGAACCGTCATCTTTGCCATCCTGCATGATATCCTCAAAATCATCGCGGATTTGAAAGGCAATGCCGAGATTATCGGCAAAATTTTCATAAAATTTAACCGATGCGTCATCCGCTCCGCTTATGATAACGGGCGCAACAATTGCAGCAGATATAAGCTCGGATGTTTTCTTTTCAACAAGTTTTAAAAGAAGATTTAAGTCTGCCGAAGTATTGTTTTCGCTGTTTATATCGATAACCTGACCGTTTATCATACCGCACATTCCGGCTTTTTTTGCAACGTAATTTACCGCTTTGACGGCATTTGCCGGATTTTCACACGACAGACACGCCTCAGACATAATGCCAAACGCAAGCGTTAAAAGCGCGTCGCCCGTAAGCACCGCTATTGCCTCGCCGTATTTTTTGTGACAACTCGGCTTTCCCCTTCTCAAATCATCATCGTCCATACACGGCAAATCATCGTGAACAAGCGAATATGCATGGATAAACTCAATCGCAGCGGCAAATTTGAGTGCAGCCTCTTTGCTGACATTTTGCACTTTTGCGATTTCAATGCACAAAATCGAACGGAGTCGTTTTCCTCCGTTAAGCACGGCATATTTCATAGATTCTCTGATTAATTCCTGCGTATCGGAAACCGAGTCAATGTAATTTTCGATAAATTCATCTATTTCTTTAATTCTTGCGTTATATTCTGTGTTAAAATTCATATTTGCTCCTCTTGCTCGAAATCTTTTTCCGAAATCGCGCCGTTATTTTCAAAAAGAACTTTTATTTTTTGCTCGGCAGCGTCAATCATTTTTGCAGATTCGTCCGCAAGATGTGCGCCTCTTTCAAAAAGATTTATACATTCATCTAAAGTTGCCTCGCCCGTTTCGAGTTTTGCGACAATCTCTTCAAGCTCTTTTATGTTCGCTTCAAAACCGGATTTATTACTCATATTATTCTCCTTAGTTTACCGTAATTATATTTATGTTAATCAACTGTACAATTTATATCTCCATCCGACACAGTAACTGTTAATTTATCACCGCTTTTAACGTCCGAAACGCTTTTAACTGCTTTATTGTTTATTTTTGCAACAGAAAAGCCTCTTTTTAAGACAGAAATCGGATTCAGCGCCTCAAGTTTTCCCAAAATTTTTGCAAATGACATCTTTTTTGACGTAATATTTTTATTATACTGCTCCAAAAGCTGCTGCAAAAGGTTGTCAAGCGCAATGCGTCTGTCGCCCAAAACGCTTTTGTAATCGGAAAAAGCACGTTTTTTCACAATTGACTCAAGCTGCGCTCTTTTAAGCTTTGTAAAAT
>CABUQL010000041.1 GCA_902493665.1 uncultured Eubacteriales bacterium | reverse complement strand
CTTGTTTACCAGTGTGAAAAATCACTCGGCGAGCTCGGCGATAAAATTGATACAAACGACAAGAGTGAAATTCAGACAAAGATTGACGCCGTAAAGAAAGCTCTTGAAGGCACAGACAGTGAAATGATAAAGAGTGCAACAGATGATTTGCAGAAGAAATTCTATGAAGTTTCTTCAAAAATGTATCAGCAGGCAAATCCGAACGGTGCAGACGCACAGGGACAGGGCTTTGACCCGAACAACATGGGTGGCGCTCAAAACGGTGCGAACGGTGCAAGCGGCGGCACATACCAGAGCGATGATTACACTGTTGTTGACGATGACGACAAGAAATAATCTGTTTTTAAAAGTTTTAAATAACGGTTTTTAAAACCGTACATGGGCGATTGGAAGCATTTAAACTGATTCCGATCGCCCAAGTGTATGTAAAAAAGAAAGGACATTTAGTATGGCTGACAAACGAGATTATTATGAAGTGCTCGGCGTAAACAAGGGCGCAACAGATGAAGAAATTAAAAAAGCCTACAGAAAAGTAGCAAAAAAATATCACCCCGATTTAAACCCGGGAAACAAAGATGCCGAAGCAAAATTCAAAGAAGTTAACGAAGCTTACGAAATTCTTTCAAATCCTACAAAGCGTCAGCAATATGACCAGTTCGGCCACGCAGCATTTGAACAGGGAGGCGCCGGCGGTGCTTACGGCGGAGGTTTCTCAGGTTTTGATGATGTTGATTTATCCGATATTTTCGGTTCGTTTTTCGGCGGAGGTTTCTCAGGTTCGTCAAGACGCGCAAACCAAAATGGTCCGAGAAGAGGCTCCGACATTTCGGAAAGAATTATTCTTTCGTTTGAAGAGGCGGCTTTCGGCGTTAAAAAACAACTTAAAATATACCGTGTTGAAGATTGCGACGAATGCGGCGGCAGAGGCTCAAAAGACAAAGACGGAAAGAAAACATGCTCTGTCTGCGGAGGTACGGGACAGGTTAAAAATGTTCAGCGTTCGCCTTTCGGTCAGTTTGTAAACGTAACAACCTGCCGAAACTGCGGAGGTACGGGAAGTGTTGTTACAAATCCATGCCCCAAATGTAAAGGAAAAGGCAGAATCAAAAAATCAAGAATGGTTGACGTTAAAATTCCCGCAGGTATTGACTCGGGCGAAACCGTATCTTTCAGAGGTCTGGGCGACGCAGGCTACAAAGGCGGACCCAAAGGCGACCTTCTTGTTACGGTGGTTATTAAAAAACATCCTATATTTGAAAGAATGGGAACAGACGTTTACTGCAACGTACCTGTAACGTTTGTCCAGGCGGCTCTCGGCGCAAAAATAAAAGTTCCGACGCTTGACGGCAACATAGATTATGACATTCCCGAAGGAACGCAGACCGGCACAACGTTTAAAATACGCGGAAAAGGTATTCCGGGAATAAGAAACGGAATAAGAGGCGACCAGATTATTAAAGTTGTGGTTGAAGTTCCGCAAAAGCTTTCTCAGGAACAGAAAAACGTGCTCAAAAAATTCGGTGAGCTTACAAACGATAAAAATTACAAACAGCAAAAGGGATTTTTTGAAAAAATGAAAGATAACCTCGGTTTGTAATAAAATATGATTTATAAAGGCGGCGTAAAAAGTATTTTTACACCGCCTTTTTATGTTTTTGATTTTCTCCTTGTTTTTTCAACTTTTCGTATTTTATCGCTTACGCCGATTTTTTGGTTTGCTTTTTAATTTTTATATCCGACAAAACCCTGCTTCCTTTTTTGCGGTAACTAACCTCATAAACATTTCCGTAAACTAAGGTAACCGAAAGAAAAACGGTATTTTCTTTTTTAAAAACGCAGATTTTTTCAATTAACGAGCTTAATAGATCGCTTTTATGAGCACTGATAAAACTTAAAATATCATCCTGTTTTATTTTTAAATTGCCGTCTTTTGTTTTTATCATATTTTTTTCAATACCCGAAATAATTTTGTCTATATCTGCCTTTTCGCTCATAAACTCTTCTTTGCTTATAAGATTTTCCGTCAGTGCGTCTATCAGTCTTTTTTTCTTGAGTTTGTATTTTTCGAGCTTTTGCTTTGTAAACTCTGTGTTGCTTTTTGTTTTAACACCAGTTTTGCCGTAAATTTTTGCAAGTTCTTTGCTGACGTAAAAAAAATCAAGCTTGTCTTTAAAAATCCCGTTTAAAACGCAATCAAGCTCGTCTGTATAAATAACAAAATTATCGCATTTTCCCTTTCCGTATTTTTTATAATCGGAGCATATCCAAACCTCTTTTTTGCCGAAAACACTTCTGTGATATACCGCATTGTCAAAACCGCAAAATATTTTTCCGCTCATGGGATATCTTTTTACCGTTTCGTTTGCCGAAAACTTTTTAGAACGCTCGCCCAAAAGCTTATTTGCCCTCTCCCACACGTCCTCGGAAACTATTGCAGGGATTTTTTCATCTTTTTTTAAAATCTGATTTTCCGGAAGAATTCTTGTTTTTTTGCCGTATCGGATATCAAGGTTTTCATATTTATGACCGCAGTAATACCCTTTGTATTTCGGGTTTTCTATAATATTTTTAATCGTCGAAAATGTGTATGGTTTAAAATTTTTATTCAGTATCCCTTCACTTTCAAGCCTTTTTGAAATTTCACGTATTCCGATATTCTCATAGGCATACATATTAAAAATTTTTCTTATAATCTCGGCGCTTTTTTCGTCAACTTTAAGCTCGCCGTCTTTTTTTGTGTACCCCGTAAGATTTGTCCCCAAAACCTTTCCGTCGGACACGCTCTGCTTAAATCCGAACTTTATTCTCTCCGATATACGGCGCACCTCGTCCTGTGCAACGGCGCTCATAATGGTAAGACGAAGCTCGCTGTCGGACGACAGTGTGTTTATATTGTCGGACTCAAAAAACACCGCAACACCGTGTTTTAAAAGCTCTCTGGTATACATTATACTGTCGAGCGTATTTCTTGAAAAACGGCTGATTTCCTTTGTTACGATAAGGTCGAACTTTCCGCTTTTTGCATCGTCTATCATTTTAATAAAATTCTTTCTTTTATAAGCACTCGTTCAGCTTATTCCCTCATCGACATAACCGCCCGAAAAAATCCAGTCTTTATTTGATTTTATAAGATTTTCAAAGTGCGCAATCTGGTTGTCGAGCGAATTTATCTGACCGTCTTCTTTTGTTGAAACCCTTGCGTAATACACAACCCTAAGCCTGTCTTGATGTTTTGTCATACTCTGCCTCTTTTAAAATAATTTTTTCAGCACTTGCGTAAACCTCGCGCGATATTTTTCCGTTTAAAAAAAGCTCCCTGTTTATTTTAAGCATCACATCTTTATACATAAAAACACCGCCTTTACGAAAATTCTATCCGTAAAAGCGGTGTTTATTCAAATACCTTCTAAATATTCTTTGCAAAACTTTGTAATTTTTACGCTTTTGATTTTCCCCGTTAAATCTTCATCGGATTTTTTCAAAACACGAATATAGTTTTGCGATGTCCCTTCAAAGTATCCGTCTTTTTCCTGTTCGAAAAGCACGTTTAATTCTTTTCCCACAAAGCTTTTCATATACTCTTCTTTAAGTTTTTGGACGGCAGCGCGCATTTTTTCGCTGCGCACATTTTTTACCTCGTTTGCGACCTGTCCTTCCATTAAATCGGCACGTGTGCCTTTTCGGTTTGAGTATTCAAAAACATGTGCATCGGAAAAGCCGACAGTTTCCATAAATTTTCTTGATTTCTCAAATTCCGTATCGTCCTCACCAGGAAAACCGACCATAACATCAGTTGTAATTGCGGGATTGTCAAAGCTTTTGCGAAGTCTTTTAACACCCTCAAGATAATCTTTTGTTGTGTATTTTCTGTTCATTCGCTTTAAAGTTTCATCGCAGCCGCTCTGGAGAGAAATGTGAAAATGCGGACAGATTTTTCCCGTATTTTTAATTCTTTCTATAAATTCATCCGTCAAAAGACGCGGTTCTATCGAAGAAAGACGTATTCTTTCAATATCGGTCTTTTCGGCAATAAGTTCAATAACATCTGCAAGCGTTAAGCCGTCCAAATCTTTTCCGTATGACGCAACCTGAATACCTGTTAAAATAACCTCTTTAAAACCCGCATCGGAAAGTCTTTTCGCCTCTTTTTCGATGCTTAAAATGCTTCTGCTTCTTACAGGGCCTCTTGCGTAAGGAATAATGCAGTATGAACAAAACTCATTGCAGCCCTCTTCTATTTTTATATATGCCTTGCTCATTTTTTCAAAATCTTCTATGGGCATATCCTCAAAATCTTTAATTTTTCTTATATCTGAAACAGATGAGAAAAACTCGTTTTCGGTTAATTTCTCAACGTAATCGACAATATTCTTTCTCTCATTTGTGCCGAGCACCAAATTTACGCCTTCGATTTTTTTAACCTCTTCGGGCGAAACCTGAGCATAGCACCCCGTCACCGCAACAATTGAATGAGGATTTTTATGTTTTGCGCGGCGTATCATCTGGCGTGATTTTCTGTCGCCGATATTTGTGACCGTGCATGTGTTTATAACGTATATATCGCTTATCTCATCAAAACCGACAACTTCATAGCCGCGTTTTTTAAACATTTCGCTCATAGCCTCGGTTTCGTATTTGTTAACTTTGCAGCCAAGTGTTGCAAACGCTACCTTTTTCGACAAATTTATCAATTCCTTTTTGTTATAATTGTTATACTATATTATACATTAGTTACAATTTTTTTTCAATATGTAAATTTGCATTGACATACACTGTCAAATAATGTATTATATAGTCACAGAAAGTAAAAATGGGAGGAAAATGATTATGACAACATTTAATATTAGATTAAACGCTATCGGCGATGTTAAAAATTTTGTTAACATTGTAAACAAATACGATTACGAAATCGATTTGACATCGGGAAGATACGTTGTTGACGCAAAATCAATAATGGGTATTTTCTCACTTGACCTTACAAAACCCATAAAGGCAGATATTCACTCCGATTCGTGCGACGATTTAATCAAAGAATTAAAACCTTTTATGGCTGAGTAAGAAATTGCCAGACTGCAAAACGGCTTAAAAGACACCGGGAACTTTAATCCAATGCGGATTAAAAGAGCAAATTATGCTTATGTTTCTTGTGCCAAGGCCGTTTTTTATTTATTAAATTTACGGAGATTTAAAAATGGATTTTGTTTACCGTCCGACTGAATATGAACTCAAACTTTCGATTTTATTTGTCGTAAAAAATCTTAAAACAGATGCAACGCCGTCAGTTATAAGCGAAGTAATCTGCTCTTTTGTAAAGACAGATTTTTTTGAGCTGGGACATTTAACACATTCGCTTGTTGAAAGCAAAAATGTTGATGTTTATGAAATTGACAGCAGCAAAGCCTTTTCGCTTACGGATCTCGGCGAAAGCACGATTAAGTTTTTTTACAACGACATTCCGTTTAGCCTGCGCGAAAAATACATAAAAAAAATTGACGAAATAAACAGAGCGTCGTTTAAAAATATGCAGATAAGCGCAAAAGCGTTTCAGATTAACGAAAAGGGCGAATGCGGAGTGCAATGCGAAATTAACGATTTGGGTGAGAGAATTTTTAATCTTGAACTCACTGTCGGCTCTTATAAAATGGCAAGCGCAATAGCATCAAAATTTAAAGAAAACAGCGAAGAAATTTACAAAAAAATAACGGAACTTCTGCAGTAAAATTATTTTTAATTTTTACGGAGAATTTAAAATGGCATATGAAAATTTTACAGGATATGCGGTTAATATTTTATTTATTCTGATAAGCATAATAATTGCCGTCGGAGTTTTAATACGTATTTATAAAAACAGTTTTTCAAAAACAAAAAGCTGTCAGGCAACAGTTTTCGACAAGCAAAGATTTTTTGTAAAAAGATTTTTCAAAAATGGCGCATTAAAAACCGAAGAAAAGTTTACGGTAACATTTTTATGCGATAATAAAAAAATCGCATTTTACGTTTCTGAAATTTCATATGAAAACTACATAATTAATCAAAGCGGAATTTTAAAATATAAGGGAAGCAAACTTATTGATTTTTCATAATAATATTAAATCTTTATAACAAAAAAGAGTGTGTAAAATTTTACACACTCTTTTTTGTTGAGGCACTAAAATCTATAGTGCCTTTGCACATTTTATTTAAGAGAGAGTTCGTAATTGTAATACTGCAGCGGAGTCATAAACATAACGTCTTTTGACTGTGCATATCTGATAGCTTCTTCGAGCTGGGTTTTTCCGCTTTCTGTGTCAATCCATTGGCTTGGATGCGATTGCATTACAAATACCTTTGATACGCCGTTATCAGCATCCAAAAGACTTTTAAAGCTTTCATAGTTTATAACGAGCGTCGGTGTAGACCGCCGAGTATTCAAGTATTTCTGCAAGCTTTTCAATCCTTGCCATTTTTAAATTTTTTCAACACCAAATCCACATAATCATCAGCAATCTGATAATTTGAGCCGGGATATAAAAACAAAAAATCCTCCGAGATAAAATACCGCAGAGGATTTTTAAATTACAGTTTTTTAGAATTTTTCCGAAAACCGGTGCACTATTTCCAGATTTCAATACCATCGGCTTTTTCGTATCCGTGAGCATTTGATGCCTCAACAACATCTTCATAATACCACGCCGACGATGAAACATCGCTAAACAGTTTTACACTGTCTTTATTCGCGCTTACATATTTCATATCAGCTTTTCTGCCGAGCATATTGTTGACAATTTTTGCAACAGCAGCACGTGTAATGAATTTATCAGGACCGAAAGTGCCGTCGTCATTTCCCGAAATCCATCCGAGATAAGCCGCATCTGAAATATTTTTTGCAGCCCAGTGGTCTTTTGAAACATCCGAGAAAGCTTTTGAACCGTTTACATCAATATTAACAAATCGCATTGTCATTGCAACAAATTCCGCTCTTGTTATTTCGCCGTCGGGATTAAACATACCGTCGCCGACACCGTTTATAATGCCCATACCGGCAAGCGTTTTAACCGCATCACAGTACCATGCGTCTTTGCTTACATCGTTAAATTTGCTATTGCCCGATGCATTCTTATTAAGCAAAAGATTATAAAACATCTGCGCCGCTTCGGCTCTTGTCATATTGCTTTCGGGTTTAAATGTATTATCGCCGTTTCCGTTCAAATATTTAATATGTCTTTCTGTCTCAAGAAGTTTTGAAACACCCGTTTTTGAGGGATCAGAAATCGGAAGATCTTCTGGTTCTTCATCAGCCTTTTTAATTTCATCCCATTTTGCATAAAGGGTAATGTCTTTTGTGATTTTAGCTGTAAAATCAAATTTATCGGTTAAATTTTTATCACTATACCAGCTGTCAAAAGTATACCCCTCTTTCTCGGGCGATGTGGGTTCTTTTGCCGTATTTCCTTCTTTTACGCTCTGGCTTTCGATTTTATCTGCGCCGTCTGTATCAAAACTAACAGTATATGCCGTTAATTTTGTTGACGGTGTTTTTGAACCTCCGCCCGAGCTGCCGCCGCTTTTTTTCTTAGTAACGTCAACCAAAGAAGTAATTGTGCCGTCTCCCTGATAGTTTTTGCTGCCTTCGCCTTCAAAACCGTTATAGCTGATTGTAACCTTATATGTTCCGATGTTTTTGGTTATGTCTTCAAATGAAACATCTTCATCATTTGCATTTTTTGCCGTAACGGTGATATTTGCAAGAGAAAGTCTCTCTTTTTGAAGCATACCGCTTATTTGATATAAACTGCTTTCGTCAAGCGATGAATTAACACTTACGCTTACATCTTTTGCACCAACCGTAAGCGTGAGCGGTGTAACGCTTAATGTACCGCTTTGCTTTGAAATTTCATAGTTTTGTGTTACATCAAGGTTTTCACTTTCTAAAACAGTAACTTTATCTATTTTGTTTGCCGTATTTCCGACGTTTGTTATACTGCTCTCAGCTGTCATAACGGCAGACATTGTGTGACCTTCAGCTAATGAGGTTTGATCTGCAAGCTCTGCTTCGTTTGTTGAAAGAGGCTTTGCATCATACACCTTACTGCTGTCGGAAGCCTTTACGGTTATAGGTTTTTTGCTGATTGAAACCGTTGCTTTATCCGTAAAGAATCTTATTACATAACCGTCAAGAAGCGCTTCAACATAGCAATAATACTGACCGCTTTCCGAC
>CABUQL010000040.1 GCA_902493665.1 uncultured Eubacteriales bacterium | reverse complement strand
CGTCACCTTGCCAAGGTGAACGTCGCGAGTTCGAATCTCGTCTTCCGCTCCATTTTACAAAAGACGTATTGCAAAATGCGTCTTTTGATTTATGGCGCCATAGCCAAGAGGTAAGGCAGAGGTCTGCAACACCTTTATCACCAGTTCAAATCTGGTTGGCGCCTCCACATCGGAACAAGTTTTGCTTGTTCCGATTTTTATTTTGCAAAAAGCAGTCAAGACAGATTAATTTGTTTTGACTGTTTTTTATAATTTACAAACAGAGAAGTTCTTTTTTATATTGCGACGGAGTTTTGCCGGTTTCTTCTTTAAATACTTTGTTAAAATATTTCTGCTCCGAAAAACCGCACATTTCAGATATTTGCGACATTGTGTAAAATTTGCTTGAAATTTTAATTAAAGCTGAATTGATGCGCAGCTTGTTAATATATTTAACGGGGGAAACGCCGAGCTCAAGTCTGAAAAGTTTTCTGTATTGGCTTTCGCATAAATTGCACATTTTTGCAAGCTCTTTTACGCAAATACTCTTATCCAGATTGTTTTCAATATAATTTATTGATTTTTCAAGTCTTAAATAATTTTGCGAAGGATGGTTTTTGGTAATAATACTGCTTAAGTATTCGTACAAAACAGATGCGCATTTGTATCTGTATCCGTTTTCTCTGTTTTTCCACAAATCATATATTTTGCGAAAAGCGTCATTGCACCTGATTGAGTCAACTTTTATACATTCGGGCGAAAAAATGTTTTTGTTCAGTATGTTAAAATGTATGGCTATTATTTCTTCATCGCCGTAGCTTTGTCTTAAATATTCTTTGTTTGCGGGAATGTATATTAAATCATTGCAGTCAATTTTATATGTATTCTTTTCAAATATCATATCGCTGAAACCGCTGATACGTTTGGTCAATATGTGAAACGGACGGTTTGGTGTATGGTATTTGCTTTTTTTCGGTTGTATGTGTGATCTTAGCGTTATATAATAGAAAAATCTTAAAATGAATAACGGAGTGATATTATGAAAAAAGCTGCAATTATATCTCCTGACTGGCTGAATAAAAACGCTATATATCAAATAAACCCGAGAACATTTTCAAAGGAAGGCACAATAAATGCCATAACAGAAGAACTCCCGTTCCTTAAAGAATTGGGTTTTAATATAATGTATCTTTGCCCGATATTTGAAGAAGATGACAGCATGGAAAATCACAGTCCCAGACAGATATCTTCAAAAACAGGAAATCCTGTTTGTCGGCAACGCAAAAAAATGCGAAACTGATGTAAAAATCGCTATTTCGAAGAATAAAGAATTGATTTTAACAAACGGAAAAAATGAAAGTATCACCGGCGGACTGCATTTGGGTCCTTGCGAATATGCGGTGTATATGTAAAACAGATAATTTCTAAGTATTGAATCCATAATAAACACAGAAAAAAGCATCGAGGGTAAGCCGATGCTTTTTTCTGTGTTGTTTTTTATTTGCATATTATTCTTTGTTTATAATTTGACCGTCTTTAATATTTGAGCAAATTTCTCTTAAAATATTTAGTATAAATGAAATTTCGTCGTTGTTTTTATCTTGTAAAAGCAGCTTTATCTCATCATACTTGGCTTGCAAAGTATTATTGCTGATAAGATTGTCGATTGTTGTATTTAACGCAATTGAAATTTTATATATGGTTTCAAGACTTGGTTTTCTTACGGCAGTTTCAATTTGGCTTACAAAAACCGTTGAAATATTTATTTTTTCTGCAAGCTGTTCCTGTGTCAAATGATTTTTGTTTCTGATGCGTGCAATATTTTTTCCCATAATTTCATAATTCATATTACCACCTCATTCTTAACTAATAGTATATTATTAATATGCTTGCAGTTTAATATTCTATAAGCTATATAAATATAGCTAATAGCATTGACAAAAAATGTACTGTATGCTATAATTAATGTAAATTAATAATTTGAAGGGGGATTTTTATGAAAACAACAAGAATGATAATCGGAATTATCAGCATGGTATTATTTATAATAGTAGCATTGCAGTCTTGTGCCGCAGGAATTGGAAATACTATTGCTGATAATGGTGAGGTAAGCGGATCAGCCGGAGGAACGCTTGCAATATGTATGCTGATTGCAGGAATTATTGCAGTTGCTGCCAGAAAAACAAAAGCAGGAACTATAGTTGCATTATGTTTTTATGTTTTCGGAGGACTTATTGGTCTTGCAAATGTGGGCACGTATTTAGATTTGAAAATATGGTCTTCATTATCATTAATTTTTGCTGCTATATTACTGATTACATTATTTTTAAAACAGAAAAAAGATGCAGCATAAGTTTTTATCTGTTATCCGTTAATAAATTGCTTTTGAAAGGAAGGTAAGAGTTGATATGAAAAAATTTATAAGCGGTTTTTTAATCGGAGCAATGCTGTTCGGCACAATCGGAGCATTTGCGGCGCAGTACATTGCAAACCCTGTAAGTTTTAAAGTTATGGTAAACGGTGAGGAATTTGTTTCAGATCCTCCGGCACTTGAAGTTGAAGGCCGTACATATTTGCCGCTTCGTGCAATGGGCGAGGCGCTGGGAGTACCTGTTAATTGGAATCAGGAACTTAATCAGGCAGAGGTTGGAAATCAGGCGCCTGTAGCTGAAAAAAATCAGTATTCAAGAAATAATCCTGCTCCTATAAATACCGTACAGACATATACAAAGTCGAGCGATTGGTATGACGATGATAATTATTCTGTAAATTTACGTGTAATGGAAATAGTAAGGGGCGAAAAGGTTTTGGAGAAGATCTATGCAGCCAATAAGTTTAACCCTAAAGCGCCTGAAGGTTATGAATATGTTCTTGTAAAAATTGCTTTTTCGGTACTTAATGTTAAAGATGATAAAGCAATTGAACCAAATAAATATAATTTCGAATCATTTTCCTCAAAAAATGAAGAGAATAAATCATCATATGTAATATGTCCTAAACCTGAATTGGGCGGAAAATTATATGCCGGCGGCAGTACGGAAGGCTGGATTGCCGTTACAGTAAAAAAAGACGATCCGAAGCCGAAACTTGTATATAACCTTGACTATGACGGAAGCGGCGGCGTTTGGTTCGCACTGTATGAATAATATATCTAAAAAAGTGAGTGTAAGCTTCCTTTTAATTTAACGAGATAATCTTTTTTACAGACATTTTTATTTGGTTATGCCCAAACAAAAATGTCTGTTTTATTTTGAAAATGCAGTATTGAAAAAACAAAATTGTTGTGATATAATCATTTTATGTGAAATTAATTGGATATTATTGATGTTTGTGTAAAGCTTTGATAATCACAGAGTATTTTGCCTTTCATCAATTTTAAAGTGGGAGCGATTAATAATATGAGAAAAACAGGCATTGAAACCTCGGCGTATTTCAAGCTTGACGGGTATGAAGAGGGATTTAAAAAAATGCGTGAGCACGGGTATGACTGTGCCGATTACCAGAATTTTGTAAATACCGAAACAGATTTTTTTAAAGCTGACATTGCTTCGTTTGAAAAGCAGCTTATATCGCAGCGTACATCAGCCCAAAATGCCGGAATAGAAATTTATCAGACTCATGCTCCGTGGCGTTTTCCGCCGCATGATTCAACGCCCAAAGAAAGAGCGGAACGCAGCGAAAAAATGAAAAAAGCACTTTACGGAACAGGAGTTCTCGGCGCAAAATATATGGCTATCCATCCGGTAATGCCATTTGGACATTACAGTGATCCCGAGCCCGAAAAGCTTTTGGAAATAAATCTTGAATTTTTTAACGGACTTATAGGAACTGCCAAAGAAAACGGTGTTGTTTTGTGTATTGAAAATATGCCGATGCTTGAGCTTTCCGCTTCAACGCCGATGCAAACACTTAATATGGTAAAACTTTTAAACAGTGAAAACGTCGGTATGTGTTTTGACACAGGGCATTGCTGGGTGTTTAATCTTTCGCCTGCTGAGGAGCTTTTAAAAGTTAAAGATTACGTGAAATGCCTGCATATTCATGATAACAATAAAAAACTTGATTTACATACAATGCCGTTTTTCGGAAGTATTACCGAGTCGCAGTGCATAGACTGGGAGGCATTTAAAGAGGCTCTTAAACAAATCGATGAAAGTATTCCTGTTTCGCTTGAAACAAAAGTAAACGGCAATCTTCCCGAAGTTATAAAAGAACCATTTCAAATAAGTCTATCAAAAATCGCAAAATATCTTGCGGAGTAAAAAATAAAATTTTTGGAGAGGAAAACAATGAAAAAAGTAATATCTGCGCTGCTTGCGCTAATGATGATTTTTTCTTTTTCAGCATGCAAAAAGAATGAGGAAGCAAAAAAAGGTACACACACAAGAACATCCGAAAGCAAAGAACCCGAAGAAAAGGCAGATGATTTTTACACAAAAATCACAAAATCCGATTCAAGACCGATAGCGGTTATGATTGACAACAACAATGCCGCAAGACCGCAGACGGGTCTTGAAAACGCATACCTTATATATGAAATAACGGTTGAAGGTGCATCAACAAGATTAATGGCGCTGTTTTTAGATGAAGATTTAACAAAAGTCGGTCCTGTTCGTTCGTCAAGACATTATTTTCTTGATTATGCAATGGAAAACGACGCAATTTACACTCATTGCGGATACAGTCCTCAGGCGGCAAGCGACATAAAATCGTTTGGAGTAAACAATATTAACGAGCTTCAGCACAACAACGGAAAAAACTTTTTCAGAGATAAATCGAGAAAAGCGCCGCATAATCTTTATGCATCGCTTCCCGAACTTAAAAAGTACGCCGAAGACAAAGGATACAGTTTAAAAACATCGTCATCAAGAGTTTTTTCGTATAATAAAGTCGATACAGAGCTTAAAAGCGAAAAAAGCGCCGTTGATGTAAAAATCCCGTATTCGTCATCTTATACTGTATCGTATAAGTATAATGCAGATAAAAAAGTTTACGAAAGATATATAAATTCAAATCCGCATATCAACGCAAACACAGGCGCGGCAATGACTGCAAAAAACATAATTGTTTACGCCGTTAAAAATTACAGTATAGACAATAAAGACCGTCAGAACCTTGAAGATGTCGGCAGCGGAAACGGATTTTATATTTCCGACGGAAAATGTGTTCAAATCGAGTGGAGCAAAAATTCAAGACGTGAAAAAACTGTTTATAAAACAGAAGACGGAAAGACGCTTGAAATTAATCCCGGAAATACATTTGTTCAGATAATCCCCCTATCGGCAAATCTGACAATAGAATAAAAGTTATTTAAAGAAAAATTAAAACAGACAGAATTTTTTCTGTCTGTTTTTTGTTGCAAAAAATCGTAATAAATGCAGTGTTGACAATATAGTAAATAAATGGTAGTATGAAATTGTAGTATTGTGTCAAAAATATTGATTTTTACAATGTGAGAAAATAAGCAGGATAATGTCTGCAAATAAAACGGTGATTATTATGAAAAGAGTTTTAAAATATATCTTTTTGCTCATATGTGCGGTTTTGGTTATTGTTTATTTTGTAAATACCCGATGTCCGCGAGGTATGTCACCGCATGAAACGGTTGAGTATTATTTTAATTCGTGGGATAAACAAAACTATATTAAAATGAACAGTGTTGTGGGAAATTCCGATTTAAAGGAATTTTGGTTTTTTAATTTTGACCAAAACGGCATTAATTTAATAGAATGCAGTGATGATAAGACGGTAAACAAAGATGATGTTAAAAATTCACCATATAAAAACCCGTATGATACAAGGGTTGTAAGAGCCGCCTTTAAGCCTGATTTTAAGTCGGGTTATAACAGCGGATTAACAAATCAGGTGTATGAATGGAATTTTTATTTGCAAAAGAAAAATGAAAGTTCTGATTGGAAGATTGTTGGGTTCGGAGCAGGGTGATGTGTGGATTAAAACGGGACGCAAGTAAGAAGATTTTAAACGGAGGATTTTATGAAGAAGGCATTTTTGATTACACTTATTATTTTAATTGTATTGTCGGCAGCGTTTTACATATCCGGTATAAATGATACTCCTCAGCGTGAAGGGAAAACTGTATTGGATATACGAAATGAAACCGATACGGCGATAGATGATATTTCACTGTCGGTATATGTGCCGGAAGGTTTTGTTTTTCCTGATAAAAAAGATTACTTTAAAAAGGAACTTAGTATTCCGAAAATAATGCCGAAAGAAAGAATAATTGTAATTGTTGACCAGTCTGTACTAGGACTCCCCGGAATGGGTCTAATGCTTAATTATGACAGTAAAAATAATCTGCTCGGAATATTTAAAACGCAAAAAGACAGAAAATTTTCCGAAATTGGTTTTACTTCTGTAATAACAATAAAAAAAGACGGCAGTTTAAAGAATGAGAATATAAACAATTTGATTTTAGATAAGGGAAAAACTTTTTACTACAAAAGATATAGCAAAATCATAGACTTAAAATAAACAGTTGATTGTGAAGAAGGAGAACGGCAATATGATTTTAAAAACACAAAAACTTTGTATGGAAGTTATTTTAATCACTGTTTTATGTATTTTTTTGACATCGTGTATCGGACCGGGGCAAAATGATTGGTCATATGAGCTCCCTAATGATTATGCGGTATGGCATGTCAATGCGGACAAAATAAATATAGTTTATACCGGAAATGGCAGTGCAGATGAGATTTTATCTTTTGTTAATGAGTTTGCATATGATGACAGATACGTTTTTGCAAAAAGTGAAAAAGACACTTCAAATGAAATCTGTTACATACTCGATACAACGGAAAGAAAAATGGTTAAATCGTTTGAAACACTTGACGAAATGGTTTTGTATTGCGAAAAACATGATATTGAGGCTCCCGATTTTTGGTACGAAACTTCGGCAGATCCAAATACGGTTGATAAGTAAGAAAGTTTGGGGTGGAATATGACGAAGAAAAAGTCTGTTATACTTATTTTGAGTGCAATGTTGATACTGCTCATAATTCTTTTAACGTATTATTATTTAATTCCGATACTTAGATTTTGCGGTATGTTTCCGATGCCGCCGAGTTACTCAAAGTGTGAAAAAATATATTCAAAATACGAAAGCGACTTAAATAATGTTGCCGATTGGCTTTATAACAGTGAATATGAAGACGCAAGGATTGATATTTTTGAATCCGCAAGTAAAATTGAATACACTTTAAGCGGTAAAAATGAATGGACTTCAGAAGAAATATCTGATAAAGCCATTATAGAAAGTCTGAAAACATTAGACAAAAAAGGATTTATTACAATACTTAAAGAGTATAATTACATATGCTTTTCTTTGTACAGCTCGCTTAATCAGGGCGTTGAAATACTGTTTTCACCATTGGGTGAACCTGACATTTCGGATATTTACGTTCGATCTCAGGAATTAAAACCGTTGAAATTTAAAAGTTGGTATTACCATAAAGTAATACAAAAATAGCACAGTCACATGAGGTGGAATATGGTAAAGAAAATATTGGTAATTGTTCTTATTTTGTTTATTATTGCAATTGTTGCGTTATCTTGTTTTTATTATCACATTACTGCCGAAAGGAAGTTTTCTGTGCAAAAGTGGGATACTGACATATGGCATCGCGAGAGAATGATTAAAAGCTTAACAGAAAAATACAACTTGTACGGTATGACAGATGAAGAAATTGTAAAGCTTCTTGGAAAAAACGGTCTTGTTGAAAATTCTCATTATACTTATTATGTTGGAAAAAGCTATTGTGGACCTGTTATTTTCGGGATCTCCTTTGACGACAATAACAAAGTTGAAGGTTATTCGGTAATTGTAGATTAAAAAGCGGGGGGAATATAAATGAAAAAATTTATTATTTTTTTAATTCTATTAAATGTATTGCTGATTCCGTTTGAAATATCAAGATGTTTTAAATACAAAAGCGGCAATGCGGATTATATTAATATTCCTGTAAAAAATATAGTGCAAAATGAAGATGCTGCAATTGATGTGATGTCACAGTATGTTGGCGAGGCATCAGCCGACAGAGTAAAAAGTGCCGTTTACAACAAGTTTACGGGGTATTATCATGTTTCATTTGTTTCTCCCGAAAACACGACGGGTATGCAGTTCCATTATTTCGTAAGAAAGCGTGACGGAAAAGTTTTATATGGGTTTGGAAGGTGATAAAATGAAAAAAGGATTATTGATAACTCTGGCAATTGTTACAATAATGCATATTATGAGCTTTTTCGGATTAGTTGAAAATATGTGGGA
>CABUQL010000039.1 GCA_902493665.1 uncultured Eubacteriales bacterium | reverse complement strand
AACAAATCCCGCAAGGTCGCCGATTACACCGCCGCCGAACGCCGCAACGTAATCTTTTCTTGAAATATTTTCATCTATCATTTTATCGTAAAGAAATTCGGCACTTTTAAGGCTCTTTGTTTTTTCGCCGTGCGGCAAAACAATAACTTTATATGAAACGCCTGCGCCTTTAAGCGATTTTTCCAAATTTTCTCCGTGATATTTATACACATTATCGTCTGTAACAACAAATACCTTATGTTCATTTACAATTTCTTTAAGCTTTTTTCCGGTATCAATATGGTTTTCAATTAAAATATCGTAAGAATGATTTTTTGCATCTGCCGTAAGAAACAAAGCCTTCGCCTCCAAAGTATTAAAAAAGAGAACTCACATAAAATGAGCTCTCTTTATAACATCTTATTTAAAAAAGCAATTTAACTCATTTTACTTATTTTCTGCATATCAATACGCCGAGTCCGATAAGAACTAGGCCAATAATAAATATAAACAGCAAAGAAAATACTTTAAACATAGTTAAACTCCGTAAATATATTTTTTATAATTATACTTTAACCGCATTATTTTGTCAAGAATTTTCTTATTTCATCCCAAAGATTGTCTTTTTTGCACGATGCGTTAAATCTTACAACTTTGTTTTTAAGCTCGGAAAGCGATTTCGGTATTTCCATACCGCTTTTTTCTTTTAAAGCTTCCAAAAGCTCAAATTCGTTCATATCGTCAAACGATTTTTCGGGATTTATTGCGCTTAAAACGCTTTCGTTAAATTTATAGGGATTTGCGGTTGATGCAATAACTGTTTTTGTGTTATCGCCCGTTTCCATGAGATAACTCTGATAAACGTTTTGTGCAACCGCAGTGTGCGTATCCATTGTGTAGCCGTATTTATCAAAGATTTGTTTTATTGTTTTCTTTGTATCTTCATCACTGCAGAAACCGCCGTAAAATACTGTTTTTAGCTTATTTTTCATATCGTCCGAAATTTCGTATTTGCCGTTTTCGGAAAGGCTCTGCATATGATTTTTAACAATTTCGCTGTTTCTGCCGGACATAAGGAACAAAAGTCTTTCAAGATTGCTTGAAATGAGTATATCCATAGAAGGAGATATTGTCGTTTCGAACTCTCTGTTTCTGTCGTAAACGCCCGTTTTTATAAAGTCTGTCAAAACATTGTTGCTGTTTGATGCGCAAATGAGTTTTTTAACGGGAAGTCCCATATTCATTGCGTAATATGCAGCCAGAATGTTTCCGAAATTTCCTGTCGGAACAACGATGTTAATTTTGTCACCGCATTTTATTTCATTATCTGCCAAAAGCGATGCGTAAGAAGCAAAGTAATAAACAATCTGCGGAACGAGTCTGCCCCAGTTTATAGAGTTTGCGGAAGAAAAAACATAATCGAGTTCTGCCGCTTCTTTATTATATTGGGGATTTGAAAAAACTTTTTTAACGCCTGTCTGTGCATCGTCAAAATTGCCCTCAACCGCAACGACGCTTACGTTGTTGCCGTCCTGAGTAACCATTTGAAGTTTTTGAATATCCGAAACGCCGTTTTTGGGATAAAAAACCTGAATTTTTGTGCCCGAAACATTTTTAAAGCCTTCAAGTGCGGCTTTTCCCGTATCGCCCGATGTTGCAACAAGAATTATAACGTTTTTGTCTTCACCTGTCTTTTTAATTGCCTTTGTGAGGAAATGAGGGAGAATCTGAAGCGCCATATCTTTAAATGCACATGTCGGACCGTGCCAAAGCTCCAAAACATATTCAATATCGTTTATTTTATGCACGGGAGCAATTTTATCGCTTTCAAACTTTTTGGCGGTATAAGCCTTTGATGTGCAGTCTTTTATCTCATCAACAGTGTAATCTGTAAGAAATTTTGAAAGTATGCAGTTTGCAATTTCAACATAACTTAAATCTTTAAATGATAAAAGCTCATCTTCCGGTACATGCGGCATATCGCACGGCACAAAAAGTCCGCCGTCGGGAGCTATTCCAAGCTTAATTGCTTCCGCGGATTTAACCGAAAGATTAAAATTTCTGGTGCTTTGATAATTCATTTTAAGTTCCTTTCAGCATATACTAATATGCACAAAATTCTTTTGTATATATTTAAATGTTATTTTTTAATATATTCCTTAAAAATCTTTACTAAATTTTTATCGTTATCAAATGTAACCGTTTTATCAGCATCATTTAAATTAACCCATTTAATTTTTGATATCTCTTCTTTTTGGGGGATAAAATCTTCATTTAAAGATGTTGCGGCAAAATATACCACATCTTTCATAACACCGCTTTTAGGCGAATAGGTAACAACATGGCGAAAAGACGTGTCAAGACGAACATCAATATTTGTTTCCTCTTTAATTTCTCTTAAAGCGGTTTCTTTTTCGGTTTCGCCGTTTTCAATGTGTCCTTTCGGAAAAGACCAGTGTCCGCCGTTTAAATGCATAACCATTAAAAGATAAACGCTGTTATTTTCAATTTTATAAACTATTGCACCGCATGATTTTTCGTACTTCATAGTTCCCACCAAGCTTATCAATTTAAGATATATTTTATCAAATTTTTAAGGTAATGTCCATAACAATTATAACAAATTTTTCTTGCATAATTGCCCGCATTTTGACATATCTGATATTTTGGACAAAAAGCCTTATTAAAAACGTTATTAAAACAGACATTATCTTAAAACTCTGCCTTATTTTAATCATATTATAAGCTTTTAAAGCCGAATTTGCAAATATTTGCATATTAATTAATCATTTTGTAATGCTTGTGTCAAATTATGTAAAAAAACATAAACCGACTTAAAACATTTTAAAAATACGCATTGCGATTAAATCCTTCATTTTTCTGATGTTCACCCGCAAAGCTCATTTTGTTGTATAAGTTCAATCTGCAAAAAGTTCAAATTAATTGAACATATTATTTTGTCTTTAGTTTTCCTTTTATTACCTTTTATGTAAAATAATGTAAATATAGTGCTAAGATTAACCGTTTTTTATTGCACTCATTATTGCAAATGTTTTATAATTATCCTTGTCAGATAAAACAAAATAAAAATACTTTAGGAGGAAAATAAATGAATAATGAAAATGTAAGGGTTCTTATAGCAGATGATAACAGAGAGTTTTGCAGAAATTTGAAAGATTATTTTGCAACTGTTACGGGAATTGATTTGGTTGGTGTTGCGTATGACGGAAAAGAGGCGTGAGATATGATACGTCTTACAAAGCCCGATGTGCTGCTTATTGACGTTGTTATGCCCCAGCTTGACGGGTTCGGCGCACTTTCAAAGATTATGAATTCGTCTGACATTGCAAAGAAACCGAATGTAATTGTGATTTCTTCAATCGGAAGCGACAAAATCACTTCAAAGGCAATGAGCCTGGGCGCAAAATATTTTATGCTTAAACCTCTTGAATTTTCAGTCATTGCAGAAAGAGTTAAAGAATTTAAAGACTGTTCTTCTCCTTTTAAAAATATGAAAAACATTGTAAGAATTTCCGCAGAAGGCTTTGACCTTGAAACAGGTGTTACTTCAATCATCCAGAAAATCGGTATTCCTGCACATATTAAAGGATATCAGTACATAAGAGAAGCAATTATGATGGTTATAAGAGATATGGATACCATAAATTCGGTTACGAAGATTTTGTATCCGACCATTGCAAGAAAGTATAACACAACTTCTTCGAGAGTTGAGCGTGCAATCCGTCACGCAATTGAAGTTGCATGGGACAGAGGCGACCCGGATGTTTTGGATTCTCTTTTCGGGTACACAATTTTAAGCAGTAAGGGCAAGCCGACAAACAGTGAATTTATCGCTATGATTTCCGATAAGCTCCGTTTGCAGATGAAAGATACCTGCCAGATTGCATAAGATGGGTGATAAGGCGAAAAACGGGAATTTAACAACTTAGAGGTCTAAGTCTCTAGCGCCAAAGGCAAAGGTTTTTAATTAAGACAATTTCTCATTTTGGAATCTCCCTATAAAAAATCAGGACTTAAAAATTTAAGTCCTGATTTTTTGTTTATAATTATTAAATTATGTTTAATTCTCTATTGTCTACTCCATGCTTTCAACATATTTTTCGTAATCGAAGAGGAAATCTATCACTATTTCTCCCGACCATACATTGTTTTCGCGGTACATCATATAAGAATTAACATTACTGTTTAAAACTTCCGCAAAATTTTGCGGAACAAAAACAATTCCGTTTCTTTCAATTACATTTTTACCGAGATTTTTTTCTGTTCCGTTAACGGTTACAATCGGCGAATCGATATTTAAAACAATTTCTTTAGCGTCTAAAAATTTATTATTTACGGTTACGGTTATTTTTCCGTTATCGTTTTTAATGTCATCGATTTTATAATTTTCACACAACTTATTAAATGGAATATAAAGCTCATCATTTTCAAAAACAAATTCTTTGTCTTCAAAAACAACATAATTTCTGCCGTTTATAAAATCTTCGTCTGTACGGTAAAGTTTATCGAGCTTTACCCACTTATCGTTTCCGTAATCTTCAACGTCACGTTCATACGGAGCAATGTATTTTTCGTAAAAGTCTACCGTGTTTTCATCTGTAAGAGTCGGAAAATCAACCGCCGCATCGCCGTAGGAATACGACATATCGCATTTTAACGTAAACGCAACATACTCATCTCCCGTATATTTTGTTTTGTCATAAAGTGCTTCTTTATATTTCTTTAAGTTAACATCAACTTTTGCGCTTACGCTTTGAAGCGATACTCTGTTATTTTTATCAAGCGAAATTTTAATTTTAATTCCGTCTTGTGCAATTATCGGAACATCTTTTAATTTTTCAATATCTTCTATTGCGTCATTAAACATATTATATGCATATCTGCCGCCGTCTTCGTCAGAAAAAAGAGAATTATTCTTGTTTACTTCTTCGTTCATAAAAACAAGAAGATCTTTAATCATATTTTTTGCACTTTCATCTGTAAAACTGAGCGTGTATTCGTTTCCTCTTTTATCGATTTTCGCATATTTTTTGTAAATATCCAAAACCTTTGAGTTCATTTCTTTTACATTTTCCGGAGAAACAAGCCCGCTTACGATGTCAATTATTCCGGGATTTATTTTTTCCAAATCATGATATGTGTACTTTCTATCAAACGGCGATTTTACCGTCATTGTATAAACTCTGTTTCCGTTTGAAACGTCAAAGTTTATCCAGCAAGCCCGCTTTACCTGCGTCTGCGATTTAAAATAATCCGTAAGATTTACAGGAACGTCCGCAGTAAGAAGCATGTATATCTTAAATGTCTGAAAATTATTTGAAGAAACGCATTTTACATCGCATTTAACCTTAGATTTAAAAAGATCCGAAAGTGCCATATCAGCATCAATAAAGTTACTCATATAGTCTTTGGCATCAATAATTTTGTTAATAAAATCAATCGGTTTATCGAGCGTAAATGATGCATTAAAGCTCATCGATACATTTTCGCTCTGTTTTGTCATTGCCGCAAACAAATCGTCCGACGCAAAAACAGACGAAAAACTTAAAACAATCAGCGCTGCCAAAACAATTGAAACAACCTTGCAAAAAACTTTTTTCTTCATAATAATTCCTCCTTATTTTTGCTTAAATTATATAATTTCACACACTCCGCTGAGCGGAATTTTAACGGTATTTATGCCATACATAAGCGTTATTTCTTCTTCTCTTACATTTTCGCCGAAACAGTTTTTAACCGCAATTTTTGCTTTTCTTTCGCAGTTTGATTTTATGTAAATTTCATCTTCGCACGAGCCGTTTATAATTTTTGTGATTTTGGAATCGGAGATTTCAAAAATCTTATTTTTCGCATAAACCGCAATTATTTCGGTTTTATCGTCAAACGCTTTTACAACCGGGTAAAGATTTTGCGGCTCACAGGGCACAAAAGATGAATTTAAAAGCACATCCTTATTTTGCAGAGCGAAATCAAGATAAAATTTAAGCACTTTTAAATGCGAAGGACGTATGTCTTTAATCTTTACGGAAACCTGAATTGCACCGAAAAGCGCATTTATTAACTGGCGCGCGCAGACTTCGTCGCTTTCGTTTTTGTTCCACATAAGCATATCGGAATGAACGGCGGTGTTTCCGCTTAAAAGTCTTAAATCGCAGATTCCGATTCTGTTTGAAACGTAATCGTTCGGGCAGTCGTTAACTCTGAACATATTTGCATATTTTCTCATATCGGGACCTATGTATGACTGTCTGAATTCGATTAAAATATTCTTCTTAATTGCTTTAAGTCTTTTTGAAACCTCAACCATAAGTGCATCGGCAGCATCCTGAACACACTCGTAATCCATTTCGTCGGTTATTTTGTTATCGTTTTCGTCAAGAATTAAAAATCTGTCGATAAAATCAAGTTTAAATCCGTCAAGATCGTATTTTTTCAGTGCATTTTCATATATGGAAATAAGATACTCTCTCACATCGGGATATCTCGGATCCAGAATTGCAGCCGAAAGTCTTCCGATTTTATATAAAGTTTTATCTTTAAATCTGTCCCATGCCTTTGATTTTTCGCCCACAAAAGGAATACTGTACCAAAGCATATATTTAAGTCCCATATCGTGAACATTTTTCACATGCTGCGCCATATCGGGAAACTTTGTTTCAACAACTTCCCAATCACCGCAGTATGCATACCCTTCGCCGATTTTTTCGGTATGCCAGCCGTCGTCTGTTATAACGGCTTTCATTCCGATATCCTTTGCAAGCATAAGCTCATTTTCAATATCTTTGTCATTTATGCTCTGATGGAAGTTGTACCATGTGGAATAAAGGGGATTTTTGGCAGAATCGGGAACGTATGCAGGCGTAAGATCAAGAGTTTTTTCCCACCACGCTCTTACTCTGTCAAGCGCTTTATAATAAGGCTCGCTCTTTTCGTCAAACAAAACCTTAAACGTTAAACTGTTTTTGTTTGTGTACTGCAAAAGACCTATCTTAATCTTTGCAAAAATCGAGGACGATCTCTCGTCAACGCCCGCTTCAAGAGAGGTTACTTTTTTTGTTTCCGACGATGCAATTGTAAGCGTGCTCATTTCGTCATCGTTAAAAACGCATGCAACGGGAGCTGATTTTGTCATCATAACAGGATTTTTTGTGCGCCATTCAACGTCCAAAAATCTTTTTGCACCGCACGTCGGCGTCCAAACATACTGAGAATTGATATCTTCGGCAATAAAACGAATTTCAACAACATCGTTTTTTGCTTTTTTAACATCTTCAATATTCCATTTTAAGGTTATTGTAAATTCTCTTATTCTTTCTTCCAAAACTTTTGTTTCGCACAAAAATTCAATGTTTGTTTCGGAAAACACTTTCAAACCCTTTTCACTTCTTACAGTTACCATTTAAATTCTCCTTTATTTTATAATTAGGCAAAGTACTATCGGCATAAAAATTGCCGGAATAAAATTCATAAGCTTTATTTTTGTTATATTTAAAGTGTTAAGACCAAGACCGATTATAAGTATCGACCCCACACATGTCATTTCGTTTATTACACTTTGCGTAAAAAGAGGCGACACAACGCCCGACAAAAGCGCAATTGCGCCCTGATACACCAAAACAGACACTGCGGAAAACGCAACGGGGAAAAATCCGAATCCCGACGCAAGAACAACCGCAATTGAAAAGTCCATTACCGATTTTGAAAAAAGCATTTCGTTATTTTCCGAAAGTCCGGCTTGGAGCGGACCCACAACCGCCATTGCACCGATGCAAAAAATAAGGCTTGCGGAAATGAATCCCTTTGAAAATGACTTTTCGCCATTTGAAAACTTTTCTTCAAGTTTCTGCGACATTTTGTTAAAGCCTTTGTCGATATCCAAAAGCTCGCCCAAAAGTGCACCCAAAACCATTGAAATTATAATAACAAGCGAGTTTTCGCCTTTAAGCGACCCCGAAATTCCCGTATAAATAATACAAAGCGATATTGCCGTCATAATGCATTTTGAAAATCTTTCGGGCATGCCTTTTTTAATGGGGAATCCTATAGCGCTTCCCAGAACTATTGCAAATACGTTAACCAGAACTCCGATCATTTTTAAAATCTCCTATTTAACAAAGTTGTGTTTTTCCAAAGCGTAAGCAAACGGTATTCCTATTAAATAGCAGGCGCCAAGCTGTCCTAAAAACGTGTAGCCTATCGTTACAAAAACGCTTGTGTCGGCAAAAAGCAAAAATTTAAGATATGTTCCGACAACAAGTGCATTTATAACCACCGGCGGAATAAGCGCAACCAGCT
>CABUQL010000038.1 GCA_902493665.1 uncultured Eubacteriales bacterium | reverse complement strand
TTATAGGAAAACCCGATGAAGAGGCGCTAAACGACGGCGACAAAAATCTTGCCGACTATTTTAAAAAGCCGTGCCCCGTATCAAAGGCAGATATTACCGTTTCCGACGGCGATGTGCTCACGCTCGATAACCACACATTTAAATTTATCCATACACCGGGTCATACAATCGGCGGAATGTGCATACTTATTGATAATATGCTTTTTTCGGGCGACACACTTTTTTATATGTCTGTCGGAAAAGTTGACCACTACGGCGGAGATTTCGAAGCCGAGCTTCACAGTGTTCACACAAAACTTATGACGCTTGACGATAATATCACTGTTTATCCAGGTCACGGAGACGCAACAACTATCGGCTTTGAGCGCAAAAACAATCCTTTTTTAGAGTGGTAAACATATGAAAGTATATTTGGAAAACACAGATAAAAAATATGCCGTAAGCGATATGCTTCAGCTTTATTTTCCGCAGGATAAACTTGAATTTTCTGAAAATCCGTTAAATGAAAACAAGAGCATAAACATTTTTTCAAGTGAAAAATGCGGAAAATATTTTTATAAAGCCGAGCTTTATTTAGCCTTAGGCGGCAAAGACACAAAAAAATACGAATACCAAATTGAAAATAACGAATTTAAAAAACCGGATGTCAAATACTGCATTTTCAAGGCATTTGAAAAAGCATACGGCAAAGACTTAAATCCGCCATGGGGCATTTTAACGGGCATAAGACCGTCAAAAAATGTCTGCGCAATGTACGATGGCGGAAAAACCGATGATGAAATATCAAAAATTTTAAAAGAAGATTATCTTGTATCGGACAGAAAAATAAAGCTTGTCAAAGAAGTTGCAAAAAACGAAAGACGCATTATTAAAAATCTCAAAAAAGACAAAATAAGCTTATACGTTTCAATTCCGTTTTGTCCCACAAGATGCCTTTACTGCTCGTTTATATCGCAGTCGGTTGCACATGCGGCAAAGCTTTTTGACCCGTACATCAAGGCGCTTTTTAAGGAAATAGAAGAAACGGCAAAAATCGTAAAAGACTATGAAATAGAAACGGTTTACATCGGCGGCGGAACACCCACAACGCTTTCGGCAGAGCTTATATCAAGTCTTATAAAAAAGCTGAAAAGCGAATTTGACCTGTCAAAAATAACGGAATTTACGGTTGAAGCAGGAAGACCTGACACGATTGACGAAGAAAAACTTTTGGCATTAAAAGAAAACGGCGTAACCAGAATCAGCATAAATCCGCAGACAATGAACGACAAAACGCTGAAAATCATAGGCAGACGCCACAGTGCAAACGACATAACCGAAAAATTTAAGCTTGCAAGAAAAATCGGCTTTTCGCACATTAATATGGATTTAATTGCGGGACTTCCAAAAGAAACACTTTCGGATTTTAAATATTCTTTAGACACGGTTTCGTCTTTAAATCCCGACAGTATAACGGTTCATTCGCTTTGCGTAAAGCACGGCTCATACCTTGACGAGATGTTCAGAAGAGATGAAATTACGAAAAACACTTACGCTTCGGATATGATAGATTACGCAGTGTCCGAAATGGAGAAATCGGGCAAAGTGCCGTATTATATGTACAGACAGAAAAACATGGCCGGAAATCTTGAAAACATAGGGTTTTGCAATCCCGGCTGCGAGTGTTATTACAACATTTACATTATGCAGGAGGTTCAGACAATTGTATCTCTCGGCGCAGGAGGTTCAACAAAGCTTGTGAGCGATGAAAGCATAGAAAGGGTTTTCAACGTCAAAGAAGTTTCCGAGTATATAAACCGCATAGATGAAATGATAGACCGCAAAAAACGCCTTTTGGCAGCTGACAAAACGGAAAAGTAAATTTAACAAATCGGAGGTACATCGGGTTTGACTCGACTCCCTAAGTCCCCGTCGGCAAGGCACTAGAAGCCAAAACCCAATATGGTTTATAAAGGAAAATTTGTCAAAATGCTCGTAAATCCACATAAGATTTACTCAGCTTTTTCCTTGCCTTATAAAAAATTTGCTCTTTTTAAACTCTTTGACCTCTAATTTAGGAAAATTTTTGTTTTTTGCTGCGCAGTGTCGCAGAAAGGCTTTGTGCCTTTCAAGGATGACAAGGCGAAAAAACGGGGATTTAACAAATTAGAGGCATGTTGTGCTTAAGTCTCTAGTGCCAAGACAGATTAGTATTTTTGATTGTTCAGTAAAACTGCATCGTAAATTGTGCAATAAAACAGTGAATTGTGCAACAAACGGCAAATTGTGCAATAAAAAGGAAGTGATTATTTTGTTTAAAATTGAAAAGAGCATTGCGGAGTATGAAAACTGGTGCAATGCGCTCGGCGTTCACACAACAGACGACTTAAACAACTCCATAAAAAACGGGCACATAAAGGACATCGTAAATTTAAGCGAAATATGGCATTCGCACAAAATTTCGCAGGTTGCGGACATGATTAAACAAAACATAGACACGAAAAAGCTGATTCTTATATCGGGTCCGTCATCATCGGGGAAAACGACGTTTTCAAAAAGCCTAAAACTGCATCTTGCGGTGCTGGGCATAAAATCAAGAGCACTGTCCCTTGACGATTATTTTTTCGATTCGTCCGACACGCCGTTTGAAAATCTTGATTTGACAACGTTTGACGTTCCCGAAGCGGTTGACATTTCACTTTTAAACGAACACATAAAACTGATTACGGACGGAAAAAAGGTTATGACGCCGGTTTTTGATTTTGTAACAAGAAAGAGGATTGAAAACGGCAAAGAGATTAAGCTTAACGAAAACGAGGTTATTATTGTTGAAGGGCTTCATGCGTTAAACGAAAAAATAGCGTCGAACATATCGGACAAACAAAAATGCAAGGTTTACTGCACCGCGCTTACAACGCTTAAAAAGCGGAACGGCAACAAGATTTCATCACAGCGCACACGTCTTATAAGACGGCTTATACGTGACTGCAAATTCAGAGCGAGCAGTGCGCACCTTACGTTTAAAATGTGGCAGGACGTTGAAGACGCCGCGAAAAAATACATTTATCCCTACAGTGACAACGCCGATATTGTGTTTAATTCTTCGGTGCTTTACGAATTCGGTGTTTACAAAAAGTATGTTGAAGACATTATGCTATCGGAAGAGATTATTCCCGAGCACCGGATTTTTGCGGACAAAATACTTTCAGTTATAAACAACTTTGATTACATCGACCCGTCTGTCGTTCCGCCGACGTCAATTGTGCGTGAGTTCATCGGCGGCGGAAGTTTAGCTTAATTTTATGGGCGCTTTTTTGAAAAAAAGCTTAGCAAAAAAATCCCCTCCGAAAATTTCGGAGGGGATATCATTTTGGGTTAAATTGTAAAATTTAGTTTTTAAAACTAATTTGAATTTTTAAAGTTTTACTTAACCTTTAATTTGTTAAATTACTTACTAAATCCATGACTTTCGGCGCCTGCAATTGCAGAAATCAATGCACCGTTCTGGTCAAAAGTAAAGATTTTTACTTTTGAAACATTGTCACGTTCTACTGACATTGAACCTAATACATAATTAGTTGTACCGTTTTCATATACAACTGTTCTTGCGTTAATAAGGTTATCATTAGCATCATAAGCCGCAACAACCACAAACGGTTTTGCCGCACCGGCAATTTTATCGGCATCAACAACAAATGCTGCATTTAATAGGGTTGTTACCGGTCTTCCGTCATAATAAGCAATTACGGGAGCGCCTGCTGCAGGTGTAAGTTTTTCAACTGTTAAATCATCAACATAGATAATATCGCAGTTCTGGTTCTGAACGTCTGCAAATGTTCCCTGGTCAACAAAAAGTGCGTCTTGTTTATCGCTTTTTCCATTGTTTTGAACAATGTATGTAAATTCACCTTTTGTCCAAGTCTGATTATTAATATTAACTTTTACCGCAACAATATCGTTTGTAGTTTTGTTAGAAATAGCACCGAAACCGATTGAAGTATTCTCGGAATTATCGCCTGCACCTTTAAAGTAAGCAGTTACTTTGTATGCATCTCCAACTTTTGCATCGGCAAATACATTTAAGAATTTTGCTCTGAAGTAGTTCCAGCAACCTTTAGAATTTCTTCCGGCAATTTTAAGCGAATATGAACCCGTGTTAGCAGTATCGTTTGAAATTGTAACATCTCCGAAGTATCCGCCGCCCGGAGACCAGTCTACATTCTTTGTAAGTGTTTTTGCGTCTTCAAAATTAAGAGTTTTTCCTGCTAAATTTTTAAAATACGGTTCTTCTACTACAGGGGGAGTAGAACTTTCCGTAATTGTAATATCATCAACATAAACCGTTGAAACAGTATGACTTTGTCTTTGGTCAATAAAGAGCTTTGTTGTCAGATATCCGGTAACTTCTTTAATTTCAGCCGTAAAGCTTACAGTGTTCCACTTATTAAGTGTAAGATCTTTTCCCGAACCTTCTTCGCCAACAGTTTTCCATAAGTTTGCACCTATGTTACTGTTTGATCCGTCACCGTAGGGGTCGCCCTTAACACCAATTCTGATTCCTTTATTGGAAAGGTTTTTAGCACCTTCAGGATAAACTCTTAAAGAAATATTAAATTTCTTTCCTAAGTCTTCTTCATTAAAGAATCCCAAAAGAACATATCGGTCATATCCGCCGTCATATACAAGCTTTAAACATCTGCCTGTTTCTCCGCCGATATTATTTGCAAATGAAATTTTATTTTTGTTTGATGCGTAATCAAGGTTTTTTATAAGTGTGTAGTCCGAAGGTATGCTTTCAAAATTGAAAGTTCCGTTAGCTCTTGTAAATATCGGATTCTGATCAAATTCTTCCTTTACATTTATAAGCTGAACGTTGTCCACATAGAGGATGTCGCGATCGCTGTCGCTAACCTTAGTTGATTTAAATTCAATACCTAAATACGGTGCACCTTCATTAAAGTTTGCTTTAAAATATGTAAACTCAGCAGTTTCAACTCTTACCCAATTATCTCCGGTATCTTTTATGGAATTTGTTTTAACCGTAGTGTTTCCGCTGATATTATAAGATGATGTTCCGTAAGCCTTTAATGCACTGACGGTAAGCGAAAGTTCAGCGTCCTTTTTTGTGCTTGCACGGTTAAGCTTTACCATAGCAACTATTTTGTATTTTTTGCTTTCTTCACATTTTGCAGTATCAATACCAACGGTAGCACGCACCTGATTGTCTTCTTTAATTTTGTTTCCAAAATAAGAAGTAGATTGATTTCCGCCTCCGTACGAAACGCCTGTTACAAGCGCACCGCTGCCGTCTGCTCCGCCGGATTTCCAGTGTCTTTCAGGATACAAAGCACTTCCGCCAGGACCGTTTTCACTTGTTGTGCTTTCAAAATCCTGTGTAAACACAGGCGTTTCAACAATTTTAGCCGAAACACTTATGCTTACAAATAATGTCATCATCATAGCAAGCGTTAAAACCAATGCTATAATTTTTTTCATTCTTTTCACTCTCCTTAAATTTGTAAATTACTATTTATACAATTTTAATTATACAACACCAAAAACAAAAAATCAATAGAAATTTGTTATAATTTTACACTTATTTTTTGTAAAATATATACAATTAAAAGCCATTGCATGATAAAAATGCCCAAACGTCTTTTAATGTTCGGGCATTTTTGATGTATTTTTATTATCTGTTCCTTATTTAAGTACAATTTCAACAGTATTTGATGAGCCTTTTGAAAAATGAGCGGTCTGTTTTACAGTTTTTCCATCCGCACCCGTAACCGTGATGTCGTAATCTCCGTAAAATCCTCTTATACTGAGTAAGCCGTCATTTCCCGTGTTTCCTTCTTCATTTGTCCACCACTTATTATAGATTAAATCCTGCCATACGCTGAGCGCCGGTTTTGCGTTTTTCATTTCGTAATCATAGAGGACGTATGAGCTTCCCGCAAATCCCCACATAATAAAGCCGTCAACCGCCTCGTGCGAAAATGCGGCAATTAGCATATCTCTCGTAAAGTTTGCCTGAAGATCCAAATCGTCCGTTGCCATATCGTATTCCGTAACTTTAACGTCTTTTCCGAGCGCACCTATTGCGTCCCATATCTGAATAAGCGACGTTATGTCACGTCCCGTTGTGTTGTGAAGCTGCATTCCGACTCCGTCAAAATCAACACCTGCGTCTTTTAACTTTTTAACAAAATTAACAAGCTCGCCCGTTGCAATGTAGTCGTTATAGTAAAGTTTAAGCGATGGATCGGCATTTCTTGCCCAATCAAAAATTTTCTTTATAAGGCTTAAGCCGTATTCCGAAATGTTGTGACCGTCATCGGAAAGATAACGCAAATCGTTTCTTTCAGCTTCGTTTAAAACGTCCCAATTTGTTAAAATGCCTTTGTTTTTCGACAATGCATACTCGATTTGGCGTTTAAGTTCAGCCTCAAGTGCATTTCTGTCGCCCGAATTTATAATATCGTTGAGTTTATCCGTTGTTGCGGTATTGGGACCCGATGCGCTCCAGGCTTTGTCCCACACAAGGCAGTGTCCTCTTGCGTTTTTGATTCCGAGCTCCTTTGCCGCACTTACCATATTATCGGCAAGAGTCGGGTCCTGCTCGTAAAGTCTCGGCTTATGATTATTTTCCAAAACAATTGTATTAAAGTTTTCCTGGAGTATCTTCTGATACTGCCCATTATTTAACACTTTATCGTGTATTGCCGTTCCGAATTCAAAATCGTGCTCATACATATCAAGGCTTACTTTTGCATTTTTTACTGCTTTTCCGTTTGCGTCTTTTACAACAACCTTAAAATCTCCTTTTCTTATTTCTTCAATTCTGTTCCATGCGTCTTTTCTCCATGTTGCATTTTTTAAAAGCGACGAATTTCCCGAATCGGAGGGCATTTTATCGATTGTCGTTTTATTTTCGTAGTTTATGATTTCATAGCCGCCGATTTCAACAACTTGTTTGTAATATCCCAAACGAAGTGTTGCTCTTACGTAATCTTCTTTATATTCAAACGGCGCATAAAAAACTTTCCATTCGCTTCCTGCAATTGCGTCCATCTGAACCGCTTTGTCATACACTCCGCCGTTTTGCTCAATAATTGCCTGAATTCTTCCCGTCTGTGCTTCAAGATTTCCGCCCGAAACGGTGCGCATATACAACTTTAAAAGCATAACGTCGCCCGGTTTTGCTTTTCCCAAAAGTGCAGTGCCGAAATCCATCTGATATGAATAAGGGCTTACTTCGGGAGGATTTGAAACCGTTACTCTTATAGCTTTTTCAAACGGCATATTTTCTGTTTCTATCTCTTCTATTTTGCCGTATTTGCTTTCTTTCTGATACTTTTTATCTAAAATGAGAGAATCGTCTATAACCGTTTTTCCTTCGGGGAGATTTTTCACAAGTTCGGCATTGTCGGGTTTGTCCGCATCGCCGAAAAAGAGAAGGTCATCATAGCTTTTTCCCGCTGTAAAAGATGTCGGAACGGGTCTGTGAGCGTCGGTTACTTTTTCGGCAAGGATTTTATAATCCCCCTCTTTCGTTAAAGAAGGCGCTGCTATTGCAGCAGCGCCCTTTGTAACACTTACGTCATCAACACTGTAATAAAAACCTTCGTCGCCTTCGCCTGTATCTATTCTGATATTTAAGCCGTCGGGGTAACTTGATTTTTCATATTTAAACGAAATTGCAATTTTTGTCCACTCGTTGTTTTTAACTTCTGTGGATTTTCCTTTTGCAACAACGCTTGTTCCTGTTCCGTTAAGTCCTTTAATATTAAACTTAACCGCATTTCCCGCAGGAGATGAAAGATATATGTAAGCTGACAATGTGTATGTTTCGCCGTCAACAAGTTTATCCTGTGATTCTTTCGGAATAAAGAATTTGCAGCCTACGTTTGAAGTTGTTTTCTGGTACGGCAAAACTCTGACGCTTGTTGTTCCCGAACGGAAAACTGTTTTATCAAGAATCGGTGCAGCACCGCTTGCAGCGCCGAGTCCGTATTTGGCATCAAGCTTGCTTCCGGCTTCGCCCGAAACAGAATCAAAGTCGATAGCGTAAATTGTGTCTGCGCTAAGTTCGGGTTTGTCATCGGGTTTCTTTTCTTCCATTGTAATAACAACTGTCTGTGTTGCATCTTCCCAGTCAACTTTTGCTCCGAGCGATTCGGAAATGAATCTTACCGGAACAAGTGTTCTGTCCGAGATTAATTTTGCGGGGACGTCGAGCGTTACGTCTTTTCCGTTAACTTTTGCAACTGTGTTTTCAATCTGAATTTCAACAGTTGTACCGTTAAGCTTACCCGTTGCGGTATTGGTGTCGTTATTCCAGTCCACCTTTGCGCCGAGCGCCTCAAATATTGCTCTTACGGGAACAAGCGTTCTGTCGTTTACAAGAACGGGAGGCTGGTCCATTGTAAGGCTTTTTCCGTTTACAA